>JAZRQT010000165.1:0-6737 GCA_045650105.1 Clostridia bacterium
CAAGGTACAGACAATATTTGATGCGGAAAGTGCCGTTTCGGCAATCTGCCTCAGAAGCGGAGATATGGGAATTGTGGAAGGTAGCTCTCTTTTGGCGGGCGGAATATGCACAATGAATTATATTGATAAATCGGCAAAAACGGTTGTCGGTGATATGGTTGAAACGTCTGCGGCAGGCGGAATATTTCCGCAGGGAATACTTATAGGGAAAATTACGCAGATAAAAGAAGATAACCGTGCACTTACCTTAAGTGCAGTTGTGGAAACGAGCGTTAATCCCAACAATCTTGATAAAGTTCTCGTAATAACACATATGGAGTGAAAACAGTGGAGAATCTGAAAAAACTGGCAGGGATATACATAGTATTTTTGCTTCAATCCCTGATATTTGAAAACATCAGAATATTTTCCTGCCCGCCCGATATCCTTATAGCGGCTGTAATTGTACTGTCAGTTTCGTCTGACCTTAAAGGGGCGGCGCTTTTGGGCGGTATTGCAGGACTTCTCACAGATGTGATGTACGGCAGAGTTTTTGGTATAAATATCCTTATGTATATGTACCTGGGAATTCTTGTAAGTCTTGCCGTTGATAAGAAAAGCGACAATTCACCCCTTATAATGGGTTGGATTTCTTTTGTGTGCATTGCATTAATGGAGATAGTTGTGGCACTTCTTAAATCAATGTTTGGTTATCCGTCATCTGTAGGATTTTTGACGGCAAACATTTTTGTGAAGGGTATTTTCGGTGCGGTGTTTGCGTTCTTATATGTGCTTTTAAGAGAAAAGGCGGAAAAACGCAGAAAAAATGCACTTGTGGGTGAGGAGGATGCAGAGTGAAAACAAGACGTTATGTAATTTTCCATGTGCTTTTTGCCCTGACAGCGCTTATGATTGGTGCACGCCTTGTAAATCTGCAGATTGCAAACGGCAATTATTACAGAGAAAAAAGTAATTCACGAACAGTACGCAGTGTGGAGCTTGTCGCACCGCGCGGCGAAATCCTCGACAGAAACGGACGTGCCATTGTTTCAAACAGAACGGGATATAACGTATACATCCTTTCTAACAGGGAGCGTACAAGTGAGCAGCTTAATAAGGTTATACATAACCTATCAAAGGCAGTAAAGTCAAAGGGCAGATTTTCTGATGACGTACTGCCCATAAGTGTAAATGACGATAAATATGAATTCTATACGGTAAAAGAAGAAAGCCGTAAATGGAAAAAAACAAACGGATATAATGAAAATGACAGCGCACAAAAGGTTATGGACAGCCTTTGTGAAAAATATGGTATTGATACAGAAAAATACACAAAAAAGCAGACTTTAGCCATTGCCGCAACACGTATTGATATGGTTAAGCGTGGCTTTTCAATGGCTTCACCGTATCTTTTTGCAGAGGATGTTCCCATAGAGGAAATATCAGTTATAAAGGAGCAGGCGGAAAAATTCCCCGATGTAAGTGTTATAACTCAGCCCGTGCGTAATTATCCGTACCCGACATTGGGTGCACACATACTCGGCCGTGTGGGAATGATAAGTGCGCAGGAGTATGAGGAAAACGAGGATGACGGCTACAATATAAATTCCCATATAGGAAAGGACGGAATAGAAAAGTACCTTGAAAAGCATCTGCGTGGCGAGAATGGAAGCGGCAGAATTGAGCAGACGGCAGGTGGCTACAGTGTTGGTCATAACGTTGAAAAAGAGCCGATAGCGGGAAAAAGCGTAAATCTTACAATAGACCTTGATATGCAGCTTGCAAGTGAAAATGCTCTTCGTGACACGATTTATGAAATCAGCAGTGCATCTGACAGTGCCGAGGGCGGACGTGATGCATCAAGCGGAAGTATTGTTGTAATAGATGTTAATTCGGGTGACGTTCTGGCAATGGCATCCTATCCGTCATATGACATTAAAAACTTCGGTGCTATGTATAATGAGCTTGTGAATAATCCTTCAAAGCCGCTTTTTAACCGTGCCCTTTCAGGCACATATTCACCTGCATCGACATTCAAGCTTCTTGTAGGTGCGGCGGCACTTGAGGAAGGTGTTATAACAACTGACGAGGAAATTTACGATTCGGGAAAATACACGTATTTTTCTGATTATCAGCCTGCGTGCTGGATTTACAATCAAAAGGGTGTAACGCACGGATATTTGAATGTGTCAGAGGCTATTCGGGATTCGTGTAATATCTTTTTCTATGAAACGGGACGCAGACTTACCATTGAAAAGATAAATAATTATGCAACGCTTTTCGGTTTTGGTCAGAAAAGCGGTATTGAGCTTAGTGCAGAGGAAAAGAGCGGTGTTGTGGCATCGCCTGAAAACAGAAAGAAAAACGGCGGAATATGGTACCCCGGTGATACGTGCCAGACTGCAATAGGACAGTCTGATACACTTGTAACACCACTGCAGCTTGCAAACTATATTGCAACAATTGCAAACGGCGGAACAAGGTATAAGCCGCATTTAATAAAATCACTTGCGGGCGAAGAAACGCAGAGAAAGAGTGAAGTCCTCTCGAAAATAAACCTTAAAGAAGAAAACCGCACCGCAGTGGTAGACGGACTTCGCCGTGTTGTAACAGAGGGTACGGCATTTACTGCGTTCAACGGATGTAAAGTCTCCGTTGCGGCAAAGACGGGTAGTGCGCAGACCTCGGGCGTGTATACAAACGGTGTATGTGTTGCATATGCGCCGTATGAAAAACCGCAGATTGCAATAGCGTGCGTTATTGAAAAAGCGGGCAGTGGCTCACACGTGGCAAAGGCAGTAAGACGGGTTGTTGACAGCTACTTTGACAGCAGTGATGAGGATAATATGAAAACGAATGTCCTTGTAAGATAAAGGAGAGCTTTTGATGCTTAGTATTAAAGGTCGTGAAAATGAAATAGAGCTTTGTTTTAAAGAAAATATAACTTTTGAAGAGGCAAAGCAGGCTCTTTTGCATTTAAAGGAAGAAAACAAAACCTTCTTTGTAAAAGAAAATATGAAAATATCTTACAGCGGAATAACCTTGAGGTATAATGAAGAACTTGAATTTTCAGAATTTCTCAAAGAGCTTTTCGGAAACGGTACCAATCTTATAAAAAAACACCGACTTTCAACAAAGCAGATTGAATATTCCCTCGAAGATGATGAAAAAATTACCCTTGTAATAAATAAATCACTTCGCAGTGGTGAAACTGTTACAGCGAGGGGAGATGTCATAATATACGGTGATGTTAACCCCGGGGCAACCGTTACGGCGAGGGGGAATATAACTGTGCTGGGCACACTTCGTGGAAATGCGTGTGTGGTAGAGGGCGGCAGGGTGTTTGCCCTTAATATGCAGCCCTCGCAGATAAGGATAGGAAAGGTATATTCTTATAATAAAAAGGCGGAGAATGTAAAAAGTGCGTACGCAATAGCGGAAAATGACGAAATAATCTTGCAGTGTTTATAAAATCATAGTGGACTAACCTTGAAAATTATGGTAAAATACCTGCGGAGGGTGAAAACAAATGAGTGAAGTAATAGTTGTAACAAGCGGAAAGGGCGGCGTGGGAAAAACCACAACCACCGCAAATATCGGTGCGGCACTTGCCCTTTCAGGGAAAAAAGTTGTAATGATAGATACCGACATCGGACTTAGAAATCTTGATGTGATAATGGGTGTTGAAAACAGAATTGTATACGACCTTGTAGATGTTGTGGAAAACCGTTGTACATATACAAAGGCACTTGTCAGGGACAAGCGGTATGAGGGGCTTTTTCTTCTTCCTGCGGCGCAGTCAAGGGATAAGAGTGCCGTTACAACAACGCAGATGAAGCATCTTATAAGACAGATGGAGGATAGCTTTGACTATATCCTTATAGATTGCCCCGCAGGTATTGAGCAGGGCTTTGAGAATGCAGTTGCGGCGGCAAAACGCGCAATTGTTGTCGCTATGCCCGAGGTTTCGAGTGTGCGTGATGCGGACAGAATTATAGGATTACTCGAAAAACACGAAATAAAGGATATAAAGCTGTGTATAAACAAGCTCCGTCCGAAAATGGTTGAAAACGGCAGTATGCTGGGGATAGAGGATATGCTCGATATTTTAGCAATAGACCTTCTCGGCGTAGTGCCTGATGATGAAGATATTATAGTAGCCGCAAACAAGGGTGAATATGTCAGCGCACAGAATGCATCACGTGCGGGACAAGCCTACAGAAACATTGCATCAAGGCTTAACGGCGAAGAGGTAGAGCTTATGAATATGAAAGAAACTTTCTTTTCAAAGCTCTTTGCAAGAAGACGGGGAGGGCAAAAATGAGACGCTTTTTTCGTAAAATGTCTGAAACTTCCGTTACATATGCAAAAAACAGATTGAAATCTGTGATAAATAGTGATAGAATAAATGTATCGCAAAACAAAACGCTGGAAAAAATACGTAAAGAGGTTACGGCAGTTCTTTTGAAATATTCAAAGGATCAGACAGAGGTTTCTGTAAGCTGCCCCGAGGGTGCAACATACGTCCTTGCGGCACAGTTTGAAATTTAGACGATATGGTTTAATAGCCGATTTGAAGGAGAGCTACAAAAGATGAACATTGCTTTAATTGCGCACGATAAGAAAAAGGAATTAATGGTGCAATTTTGTATTGCTTATAAAGGAATTTTGTCCAAGCATAAGCTTTATGCAACGGGAACAACCGGCGGACTTATTATTGAGGCAACCGGTCTTGACGTTCACCGTTTTCTTTCAGGTCCGCAGGGCGGCGACCAGCAGATAGGGGCGCATATTGCCTATGACGAGATTGATTTGGTTCTGTTTTTCAGGGACCCGCTTACCGCGCAGCCGCACGAGCCTGATGTAAGTGCGCTTTTCCGCCTTTGTGACGTTCATAACGTACCGCTTGCAACAAATGTTGCAACTGCAGAGGTTTTGATACACGGTCTCCAGCGGGGTGACCTTGACTGGCGTGATATCGTAAATCCCAAGAGCAGGGATGGAATAGGGGAGTAATTATGGAGTCAAGAGTTGCACTTATTGCAATAATTGTAGAGGCACCCGAAAAGGCGGTAGAGGTTAACGAAATTCTGCACGAATACGGAGATTTCATTATAGGCAGAATGGGAATACCCTACAGACAAAAGGGTGTAAATATTATTTCCATTGCCATTGATGCCCCACAGGAGGTTATCAGTGCGCTTTCGGGAAAAATAGGAAAAATAGAGAATGTTAATGTGAAAACCGCATTTTCAAATATTATTACCAAGGATGAGGATTGGCTATGACGCTTAACGAAACACCGTCTGCCGAAAGGGTGCATATTGGCTTTTTCGGGAGGACAAACGCAGGTAAGTCAAGTCTTGTAAACCGTGTAACGGGGCAAAGTATGTCTTTGGTATCGTCCGTTTCGGGAACTACAACCGACCCTGTAAAAAAAGCGATGGAGCTTTTACCGTTGGGGCCGGTTGTTATTGTTGATACCCCGGGATTTGACGATGAAAGCACTCTTGGACAGATGCGTACCGAGCGCACGAAAAAAGAGCTTGAGAAGATTGATGCCGCCGTTCTGGTGTGTGATGCAGGAGAGGGAATCACAAAAACAGATGAAGAGCTTACAGAGATATTTATACAGAATAAAATCCCCTATATAATCGCATACAGTAAGGCAGATTTAGTTGCAGAACGTAAAGCGCTAAAGGAAAATGAGATTTATGTAAGCTCGCAAAGCGGGGAAAATATAGAAAGCCTCAAGGAAAAGCTTGCCCGTATTCTTCCGCATAAATCTAACAAAATGGGGATAGTGGATAGCTTCGTTAAAAAAGGTGATACGGTAATTATGGTAACACCTATTGATGAGGCGGCACCAAAGGGCAGAATAATTCTGCCACAGCAGCAAGTCCTCAGAAACCTTCTTGATATCGGGGCTATTGCCTGCGTAGTTCAGGTGGAGGAGCTTGGGGCAGCACTTGATAATTTAAAGGTAAAGCCTGCCGCAGTTATTACGGACAGTCAGGCATTTGGTGCCGTTTCAAAGATTGTACCTGACGACATTCCCCTGACATCGTTTTCAATTCTTCTTGCAAACTACCGAGGGATGCTTGATGCGGCGGTGAATGGAGTTCTGGCGATAAACTCGCTTAAAGACGGTGACAAAATACTTATTGCGGAGGGCTGCACACATCACAGACAATGCAATGATATAGGCAGTGTGAAAATACCAAACTGGATAAGAAAGCATACTGGAAAGCAGCTAAGCTTTGACGTGGTTTCGGGGCACGAATTTCCCGAGGATTTAAAAGAATACTCCCTCATTCTTCATTGCGGCGGATGTATGATAACCGAGCGTGAGGTGGATGTACGCAGACAAAGGGCAGAAAATCAAGATATTCCCTTTACCAATTATGGAATAACAATTGCGTATATACACGGGATTTTAAAAAGAAGCTTGGAGGTATTTCCCGAGCTTTACAGGAAGCTATAAGGGGGATAAAAAAGTCCAGACCGCAAAAAGGCAACGGTATAACAAATTCGAAATGCGAAATGTTGGTGGATTTTTTGCTTTGCAAAAAATCTTTATCAATGGCATCGCCGGGTTGAGCTTATCTGTTCTGAAAAATTTTTTATTCACAAGGAAGCGATGCAGAAAAATCACTGCATCGCTTTTTTAGTACGTGGATAATTAAGACGTTTTAAAATCACTTTTTTACCTGAAATATATTGCATTTAAAGTAAAAAAAGTATATAATTAAAATGGT
>JAZRQT010000166.1:0-2847 GCA_045650105.1 Clostridia bacterium
ACCATAGCTAAGCGCCGCCTCATGCACACGAAGTCCGTAAAATCCCTTACCGCAAAAAGACGGAATTAATGACGGATGCACATTTATAATTCTTTTGGGATAGCGTGATGTAAAGCTTTCGCTTAATATGCACATAAATCCTGCAAGGATTATAAGGTCAATTTTATTTTCTGTAAGAACATCAATAAGCTTTTGTTCAAACTCTGCTTGTGAGGCACATTCCTTTTTATTCACGACGGCAGTTTTAATGCCGCTGTTCTTTGCCCTCTCAAGAGCATAAGCACCAGGATTGACTGAGATTACAAGCGATATTTCACCGCTTTTAATTATACCGTCCTTCTGCGCATCAATAAGTGCCTGCAGATTTGTTCCGCCGCCCGACACTAAAACACATATACGTGTCAGCATATAATCACGCTTTCATCGCTCTTAACGATTTCACCGATTATATATGCATCCTCACCGTTTGCACGGAGAACCTCCAGTGCTTTGTCAGCCTCATCGTTAGATACAACAACGCTCATTCCAACACCCATATTGTATGTATTGAACATATCACGCTCTGAAATATTACCCTCTTTCTGAAGAAGGTCGAAGATGGGAAGAATACGGATTGCACTCTTTTCTATCTTCGCACTCATTCCCTTAGGAAGACTGCGGGGAATATTTTCGTAGAAGCCGCCACCCGTAATATGAGATACAGCCTTTACAGTAACAGCATCAAAAAGGGCAAGCATCGGCTTTACATATATCTTTGTAGGAGTAAGGAGTGTTTCGCCCACACTCTTTCCGCCTAAAGCTTCAACAGGAACAGTAATATCACGATTTTCAACATCAAACACCTTTCTTACAAGAGAAAATCCGTTTGAATGAACACCGCTTGAGGGAAGTGCAATAATAACATCACCCTCTGCTACCTTTGAGTTATCAAGTACCTTTGACTTATCAACAACACCAACAGAAAAACCTGCCAAATCATACTCGTCCTCACTGTAAAAGCCGGGCATTTCAGCAGTTTCGCCACCTACAAGCTCACAACCTGCCTGAACGCAGCCCTCTGCAATACCTGAAACGATTTCAGCAATTTTTTCAGGATAGTTCTTTCCGCATGCAATGTAGTCAAGGAAGAGAAGCGGCTTTGCACCGCAACAGATAATATCGTTAACGCACATTGCAACACAGTCGATACCTACAGTGTCGTGCTTGTCAAGAATAAATGCAAGCTTAAGCTTTGTTCCGACACCGTCTGTTCCGCTTACAAGCACGGGACGTGTGATGTTTGTCATATCAAGCTCGAACAAGCCGCCAAAGCCGCCTATATCCGCACTCTTTCCGTTTACAACAGTTCTTGCAATATGCTTTTTCATAAGCTCTACCGCACGGTAACCTGCCGTAATATCAACACCTGCTGCTGCGTAGCTTTCTGATTTTGATTTTGAATTCATATATATACCCCTTTCTAAAGATAGGAATTTGTACTTTGTTTATTCTTTACCTGTCCAGCAATATGTGCAAAGCTTGCACGGTTCAAGCCCGATTGATTTTATAACACCCTCAACTGACTGGAATTCAAGCGAAGCAAAATTAAGCTTTTCACAAATCGCTTTTCTGAGGGCTTTACCCCTCTGGGTTGAAGAATCAGTGTATTCATCAATATGCTTAAATCCCTCTTCCCCCTCAAGCTCTACTATAATTTTTCTTGCAATAAGCTCCATCTCACTTGTCGCACGGGAGAAGTTAAGATATTTACAGCTATACATTATCGGCGGGCAGGCACTTCGCATATGCACTTCCTTAGCGCCGTTATCGTAAAGAAAGTCGACAGTTTCCTTAAGCTGTGTTCCCCTTACAATAGAGTCATCAACAAACAGCAGCTTTTTATCAACAATCAAATCGTGTACGGGAAGCTGTTTCATTTTTGCAATGTGCGCACGCTCCGCCTGCTTTGGCGGTGTGAAGCTCCTCGCCCAGGTGGGTGTATACTTAATAAACGGGCGGGTAAATGGAATACCGCTTTCATTAGCATAGCCTATAGCGTGTGGCGTGCCTGAATCAGGAACACCGCTTACAGAGTCAATCCCCTCTGCATTTTTTGCCTCTTTATCATTTTGTGCCATAATAGTACCGTTGCGTGTACGCATTACTTCTACGTTTACCCCCTCATAAATTGAGTTGGGGTATCCGTAATATGTCCACAAAAATGAGCAGATACGCATATCCTTTCCGGGCTTTGCAAGCTGCGTAATGCTTTCACTGTCAAATTCAACTATTTCTCCCGGTCCAAGCTCCCTCACCAAATCATAGTCAACCTTCTGACATGCAAATGATTCAAAGGAAGCACAGTAACCCTCATCATTTTTTCCTATGTGAATAGGTGTTCTTCCCAGACGGTCACGTGCGGCAATTATATGTCCGTCATTTTTAAGAATGAGAAGTGACATAGAGCCGTCAATTACACTCTGCGCAAACTTAATGCCTTCTTCAAAGCTGCTTTTCTGATTTATAAGTGCAGCAGCAAGCTCTGTAGAATTTACCTTACCGCCCGTCATCGCATCAAAGTGTCCGCCGCTGAACGAAAGATACTGCCCTATAAGCTCTTCAAAATTGTTTATAATTCCCACAATGCAAAGCGCATACGTTCCTAAATTTGAACGTATGAGAAGCGGCTGCGGGTCTGTATCGCTGATACATCCTATTGCAGAAGTTCCCTTCATTTCTTCAAAAACATGGTCAAACTTTGTACGAAACGGTGATTTCTCTATATTATGAATTTCTCTTTGCAAACCAATCTCACTGTCATATGCAGCAATTCCGCCCCTCTTTGTGCCGAGGTGGGAATGATAGTCT
>JAZRQT010000167.1:0-1842 GCA_045650105.1 Clostridia bacterium
GCACATCCTTGGTAAGGATGAGGTCGGCGGTTCAAGTCCGCTCGTCAGCTCCATATATGCACCATTAGCTCAGATGGTAGAGCACCTGACTCTTAATCAGGGTGTCCAGGGTTCGAGTCCCTGATGGCGCACCAGTAAAAAACAGCATCTACTTTTAAGTAGGTGCTGTTTTTTCTTATTCCACCACATCATATATCAGCGCTTTCATTTGCGGTGCGTTTTCTTCTATTTTGATGGCACTTGCAAAATCTATAGCTGCTCCATCAAGTGCTTTTTCATCATTTGTATGTAATACGGCAATGACATCTCCCTTTTTGACACTGTCTCCCGTCTTTTTTACAAGGATTATTCCTGCACTATGGTCGATAACATCATCCTTTTTCTTTCTTCCGCCGCCTAAATCCACACATATACTGCCTATCTTTTCGGCATCCATATGAGTAATATAACCGTCGTTTGATGCATAAATTTCTTTAGCTTTTGATGCCTTATTAAACAAGCCGGTGTTTTCTGCAATTCTTGCATCGCCGCCCTGTGCATCTATCCATTCACAGAATTTTTCCAGTGCCTTGCCACTGTCAATTGCATCATTTGCCTTTTTTATAGCGTCTTCATAAGGGATATTTTGCACCATTGACACCATTTGTGCGGCAAGTGCGCACGATACTGTGCGCAGATTTTTATCGCCGCCACCCTTTAAAATATCAATTGCCTCAATAACCTCGAGGGAATTCCCCACCGCATTTCCAAGCGGAATATCCATATTTGTAATAAGTGCACGAATGTTTCTGCCGCAGCTTTTTCCTATGTTTACCATACACTTAGAAAGCGCACGTGCACTTTCTTCATCCTTCATAAATGCACCGCTGCCGACCTTGACATCAAGCACGATGTTCTTTGCACCGGCGGCTATTTTTTTGCTCATAATACTCGACGCAATAAGACCGATGCTGTCAACTGTCGCCGTTACATCACGCAGGGCATAAAGCTTTTTATCTGCAGGGGCAAGGTTTGCACTCTGTCCGCAGATAGCAATACCGACCTTTTCTGTCTGCGTTATAAACTCCTCTTTGGTAAGGGTTGTTTTGTACCCCGGAATTGCTTCAAGCTTATCTACCGTTCCGCCCGTATGCCCAAGTCCTCGACCCGACATCTTTGCTACCTTACACCCAAGCGATGCGGCAATCGGCACTGTGATAAGAGAAGTCTTATCCCCTACTCCGCCCGTACTGTGCTTGTCTGCAGTTTCGTTTCCAAAGCAGGATAAATCGATACAATCGCCAGAGTACGCCATTGCCTCGGTAAGGGAATTTATTTCGTCCTCACTCATTCCATTAAAAAATACTGCCATCAGAAATGCCGACATCTGATAATCGAAAATTTCTCCCTCGGTATAATCTTTTATCATCGTGAGAATTTCATTATGCGAAAGCTCGCCTCCGTCTCTCTTTTTACGGATAATATTGTACATAGCCCTACCTCAATTCAAACTGTAACGGCAAAACTTTAGAAAATTTATATTCCTTTATCTTTTTCCCGTTATACAGATATATTTTAAAATCTTCGCCGCAAAACTCTGAAAGCGCCTGACGGCACACACCGCACGGCGGACAAAAATGGGCTATCTCACCCTTTTCTCCGCCCACAATTGCAATTGCACAAAATTCCCTTTCCCCGTCTGCAATTGCACCAAAAAGTGCTGTACGCTCCGCACAGTTTGTCACGCCGTAAGAGCTGTTTTCAACATTGCATCCTGTGTATACCTTGCCGTTTTTTGTAAGGAGTGCCGCCCCCACCGTAAATTTTGAATACGGTGCATAAGCATTTTTCATAGCATCTGTC
>JAZRQT010000168.1:0-11501 GCA_045650105.1 Clostridia bacterium
TGAAATAAGCGAGGAAACACGAAATAAAATTTTTGAAATTGCAAAGGAGAATAACTGCTTCAATAAGTTTTATTCCCCATCTTTTCAAAGTCGGGTTTTCGCCGTTATATGTAACGAGCTTTCAGGCTCTTCCATTTATGGTGAAATGGTTGAGGCTCTTAATAAAAGAATTACGGACAATGGAGATATTCTTCTCGTTTCGTGCAATAATTTCGTTTCCTCTGTCGCAAATGACTTACTCGATTATTATATAAACTATCACAAGGTCGACGGTTTTATTGTAATTGACGGCTCAAAGTATGAAAATGAGGCTTTCGAAAACATTCCCGCCGTTTCAATAGGCTCTCTCTATAGCGAAAAAATACACCATTGCGACTGCGTTAATACCGACAGAAGCTTTGGTGTTTATCAGGCAATTGAGCATTTCAAAAAAATGGGGCACCGTGACATTGCATTTATAGGTGAATACCTTACCTCAGGCGCACTTAAAAATTTTAGAAAAGCTATGGCTGATTACTCGCTCCCTATAAACGAGGATTGGCTTATTACAAGTTCAAAAAGAATGGGCGATGCCGGCTATGATGCGATGGATAAGCTTATTTCTCTCCCTGAAAGACCCACCGCAGTTTTTGCAGCATATGACGCAATTGCGCTAGGCGCAATGAACCGCATATATATGGCTGGGTTAAGCGTTCCCGATGACATTTCGCTCATAGGCGTTAATAATATTCCCCTTACACGCTTTTCAAATCCTCCGCTAACTACCGTTTCCACACCGATAGATGAAATTGCAGACAGTGCACTCAATCTTTTATACAGAAGGGTGCGTTATCCAATGTCACCATATCAAAGTGTTTCTATTCAAAGCGAGCTTGCAGTGCGAGACAGCGTAAAAAAATTATGAATAACAGTAGGGACTGTAAAAAACTTGGTTTTTTACAGTCCCTACTGTTATATATTCTTCCTCATACTGCTTATAGCACTTTTTTCAAGACGTGATACCTGCGCCTGACTTATTCCCACTTCGTTTGCAACCTCTGTTTGCGTCTTTCCTCTGAAAAACCGCATCATTATAATCAGCTTTTCTCTGTCGGTAAGCTTATCCATCGCCTCACGCAGGGAAATTTTTTCTATCCACGCCTCGTCAATATTTTTCTTATCAGAAACCTGATCCATAACAAAAACTGCATCCCCGCCGTCGTGATATACAGGCTCAAAAAGGGAAATAGGCTCCTGAATGGCATCAAGCGCCATTGTAACATCTTCCTTTGTAGAATCAATAGCCTTTGCAATTTCTTCTGTTGTAGGCTCCCTGTTACTCTCGTTTATGATTTTCTCACGCACGCAAAGCGCCTTATACGCAATATCACGAAGAGAGCGTGATACCCGCAGTGCATTGTTATCTCTTAAATATCTGCGTATTTCACCGATAATCATCGGCACTGCGTATGTGGAAAACTGAACATCAAGCTCCGTATTAAAATTATCAATTGACTTGATAAGCCCTATACACCCTACCTGAAAAAGGTCATCCACATTTTCACCACGGTTATTAAATCGTCCTATTACACTCAGCACAAGTCTTAAATTACCCCTGATAAAAGTTTCACGTGCCATAGTATCGCCTTTTTTAATTTTTTCAAAAAGCTCCTTTTTCTCCTGTGCAGTAAGAGTGGGGAGCTTTGATGTATTTACGCCGCATATTTCAACTTTGTTTATCATAATAAAAAAAGCCTCCGCAAGAAAAAATTAGTATACCCTAATCTTTCCCGCAAAGGCTTTTTATTATTCTTTTTACTTATTAAGTCTTTCTAAAAGTTCTGCCTGCTGTGCTTCATAACCGGGCTTGCCTAAAAGTGCAAACATATTCTTCTTATACGCCTCAACACCTGGCTGGTCAAAAGGATTAACACCTAAAAGATAGCCGCTGATGCCGCATGCCTTTTCAAAGAAGTAAATAAGGTTACCAAGACAGTATTCATCCATCTTCTCTATACGAAGAACAAGGTTTGGCACATCGCCGTCAGTATGTGCAAGAAGAGTTCCGTTGAACGCCTGCTCATTTACAAAGCTTACAGACTTTCCTGCAAGGAAGTTAAGACCGTCTACATTGTCCTCGTCGCTTTCCATAATAATATCCTTACGTGCATTGTCAAAGAACAGTACCGTCTCGAACATTATCCGAAGACCCTGCTGAATATACTGACCCATTGAATGAAGGTCGCTTGAAAAATCAGCTGCAGCGGGGAATATTCCCTTATTTTCTTTACCCTCACTCTCACCGAAAAGCTGCTTCCACCATTCTGCAAAATAGTGTACCTGCGGCTCATAGTTAACCATCATTTCAATTATTCTGCCTTTTCTGTAAAGGGCATTTCTTGCCGCAACATATTTATAGCAATCATTTTCAGAGAGGCAGGGATTTGAATATTCCTTCATCGCATCATATGCACCCTGCATCAGCGCATCAATGTCTGCACCGCTTGCCGCAATCGGAAGAAGACCTACTGCCGTAAGCACACTGTAACGTCCGCCAACATCATCGGGAACAACAAAGGTTTCATATCCTTCCTCGTCTGCAAGGTTTTTGAGGGCGCCCCTTGCTTTATCTGTTGTGGCATATATTCTTTCCCTTGCGCCTTCCTCACCGTACTTTTCTGTAAGAAGCTTTTTAAATATACGGAAAGCTATCGCAGGCTCTGTTGTTGTACCGCTTTTTGAAATAATATTTACAGAGAAATCTATATCCTTAACGGTTTCCACAAGGTCAGCAAGATATGTTGAGCTTATTGAATTTCCCGCAAAGAAAATCTGTACACCCTTTTCTCTTGCATTTTCATTAAGGTTAAAGAAATTGTGATGGAGCATTTCCACTGCCATCTTTGCCCCGAGATAGGAGCCTCCAATACCTATAACTATAAGTGCCTTTGAATTGCTTTTAATTTTCTCTGCCGCTTTTTTAATTCTTGCATATTCTTCCTTATCGTAATTTTCGGGGAGATTTACCCAGCCTGTAAAATCACTTCCGCTGCCTTTGCCCTCGTGAAGAATATCGTGTGCCGCACCAATAAAGGGTGCAAGTGCATTAATTTCATCTTCTGAAATGAATTTTCCCGCCTTGGAATAGTCAAATCTGATTTTTGTCATACTATAATCTCCTTATTCACAAAATCCATTGGGATTTTTACTCTGCCAGTTCCACGCATCCTTACACATCTGTGCAATTCCACGCTCAGCCTGCCATCCAAGCTCCGCCTTTGCCTTTGACGCATCTGCATAACAGATTGCAACATCGCCCGGACGTGGCGGTGCGATAACATACGGAATATCCTTTCCGCACGCCTCACCAAAGTTTTTGATGATTTCAAGCACGCTGTAACCCTGACCTGTACCAAGATTATAAATATGCACGCCACCCTCGCCACTCTTTTTCTCAACTGCTTTAAGATGACCGAGTGCAAGGTCGACAACGTGGATATAGTCACGTACACCTGTGCCGTCCTTTGTATCATAGCAATCACCAAACACATTCACCTTTTCAAGACGGCCTACAGCAACCTGCGCCACATACGGAAGGAGGTTGTTGGGAATACCCTTGGGGTCTTCACCTATTTTTCCGCTTGCGTGTGCACCGATAGGATTAAAGTAACGAAGCAGCACCACGCTGAAACGGTTATCAGCTACATATACATCGCTGAGCACTCTTTCAAGCATAAGCTTCGTAGAGCCGTAGGGGTTTGTTGTAGAAAGCGGGAAATCCTCTGTAATCGGAACAGTCTTGGGGCTGCCGTATACTGTTGCCGAGGAAGAAAATACAATGTTAAATACATTATGCTCCCTCATAACGTCGAGCAGCACAAACGTACCTGTCATATTGTTATGATAATACTCAATAGGCTTTGACACAGACTCGCCAACTGCCTTAAGTCCTGCAAAATGTATTACAGAATCAAATTCGTTTTCATCAAAAACCTTTGTAAGAGCCTCTTTATCTAATATATCACATTTGTAGAAAGAAAAATCCTTTCCTGTGATTTCTCTTACCATATCAAGAGATTTTTTACACGAATTGCAAAGGTTATCCACCACTACAATTTCGTGTCCTGCATTAAGAAGTTCAACACAAGTATGGCTGCCGATATATCCTGCTCCACCTGTAACCAGAATTTTCATAAAAAAAGCCTCCGTTTCGTTGTTGTAAATAATTAAGGTAATATATACTTCCTTTATCATATTCTACTCTATTTTACTATATAATGTCAAGTAAAATGACAAAGCACTACATACTTTTTCTTAAGGAGGTATTTTTTTGAACAATTTTCCCACAATAAAGAAGCTTGTTAAAACAGCTCTTACCCCCCTTGGGCATACAATGTACGTATACGGCGGAGGATGGAACGAGGAGGACACCTTTGCCTCCCTTGAGGCACGTACCATAGGAGAGAGCAGTGCCTGGAAAAACTTTTTTCAGACACAGACCTCAGGGTATAATTTCAAAAAATTTCTTCATTGCTCAACACTCGGGCTTGATTGCACGGGCTACATCGGATGGGTAATATATAATCTTTTAAATACAGAGGATAATCTTCCCGGATACGTTTTTAAATCAGGTGAGCTTGGATACAGACTTGAAAAATTAGGGTTAGGTGGCGTGAGCAAGGCATCGGTAAAGCTTTCACATCGATGCGGTGATATATTTTTTTCTCCAAAGCACTCCCACGCATATATCTCTCTTGGCGAGTGTGATGATAAAAGCATCCTCCTTCTTCATTCAAGTCCTCCCGGTGTTATTTTAAGCGGAACACCCTCCCCACTTTTTAGCAAACGCTCTATGGCACAAATTTATGCACATAGATTTATGCAGACAAATTATCCGCAGTGGTATGCAAAATTTCCCAAATGCGACAGGGGGGCAAATTACCTTTATGATTACCACCGGTTCAGGTTTTACAAGGTGGTTGTCCCCGACCCCGATGAAATTTCAAGTGGCTCTGCAACACATATTTTGTCAAATATTACATAGTTTTTCATTATTCGACATCATCTTGTAAAAGTATTGAAAAACCTTTATTTTCCTTTAAATGGTATTTTTTTTTGTAAACCTCATTTTTAGCGATAAATAGGCAACTTAGTTTTTCACAGGTTTCCAATAAATTATTATGATTTTCTGTGAAAACTGTGAAAAACTCTTGTTAATAACCATAAAATCAGCCTTTTTTATGTTTAAAACTTAATTTTCACATAAAATCAGGTATGGATTTTATGTAAACCTGATTTTACATAAAAAAATAAAAAAATAATGATTATATAAACCTATTTTCTTACAAAAAACTACATATTTTTTTAATAAATTTTTTCAAACTTTTCAGTTCTCTTCATTAAATTTCTATTACACCTATTGACTTTCGCCATAATTTGGATTATGCTGATTACAGAAATATATTAAGGAGGTATTTTTTATGAGAAAATTCGAAATTCACGACCTTGATGTAAATGCCTTTGTGAAAGAGCTAAACAACTGCACAGGTCAGGTTTGGATGACAACTGACGAAGGTGACAGAATTAATCTTATGTCTGCATTTTGCCGTGTAATCGGTCTTATGAGCATCGTTCAGGGCGGAAGTCTCAGCCATGCAACAATCGAATGTGAAAATGAAGAGGATGAAAGCAGACTTTTCAGACTTAATCTCTACGGAAAAGTTTCTGAATAAAAATAATTAGCATAATAGCCCCCTTTATCTGCATATGTTAGTGTAGAAAAGGGGGCTATTTGTTTTGAAAGATTATATTGAAAAGCGGGCGATTATGCTCGCCTCGTACATTATAGAGCATAACACAACCGTCCGTGCAGCCGCAAAGGAATTCGGCTATTCGAAATCCAGCGTGCATAAAGATGTTACCACCAGATTAAAGGATATTGACCCGCTGCTTGCAAATGACGTCAAAATCATTCTTGATACAAACAAGGCAGAACGCCACATCCGTGGCGGTCTTGCCACAAAAATGAAGTATGAACAGCAGCGCACCGTCAGTTAATAATAATCAGCGCACCTATCGACATTACAATTAAAAACAGTGCCAGTATAATTATGCCCTTACTTATGACACTGCCTGAGGCGCTGTCTCTTTTTTCAATCAGACCTGCACGGCGCAGTATTTTTACAAAGGGCTTGTAAAGCAGCAGTACCAGTGCCGTGTTAAGGCTGCTTTTTATAAGGTTGAACGGCACAAATACAGGCAACAGCATTTTTACAACCTCTTCTCTCGGCATACCGTAAAAGAACGGTGTAAGTACATAGTTCCACACAACCATTGTAACTGTCATTGCAAAGATAGCAGCAACAAGTCCTAAAACGGCACCTTTTATGCATCTGCTTCTTTCGTATATGACAGATGCAGTAACCGCAAATGAGACTGTCGAAACTATATTCATTATGCATCCTATTATATTCGTTTCACTGATTGTTACCATTTCAATTATGGAAACAACAACGCTTATAACAACTGCGGTCAGCGGGCCAAAAATAAATCCGCCCATAACGACAATTACATCTTTCGGGTCGTATTTCAGAAATGCTACCGTGCTTATCGGGAGTCTTCCAACAAACGTCGCTATGTAAGAGAGTGCGCAAAGCAGTGCCGTTGTTGTAATTTTTTTTGTTTTATTCATATCATTCACCTTTTTCCAAAAAAAGAGCAGTCCTCATCCTCGGGGACTGCTCTTTCGCATACTTTTTAATCTTCTATCATCCGGACTATACCGTCGGTTACGGAATTACACCGTATCGGCCATTTGGCTCGCGGACTATACCGCCGGTGGGGAATTGCACCCCGCCCCGAAGAAATATATTCAATTATTCTGCAGAGTTCTCGCTCTGGGCATTATTTTCACTCTCAGTCTGTATTTCCTGCTGAGCGTTCTGTGCATTTTGTGCATCCTGAGCTGCCTTTTCCTCTGCCTTAAGATCCTCAAGCCAAGCTTTCACATACTTGTCAATTGCCTTTTCCTCAACCTCGGACTTAATGTCCTCAATTTTCTTTTCAACAAGACCCATTACCTTTTCTTCGCTCTTGGTATTCTTGAAATCCTTGAACTCTTTAATATCGGTATTAATCTCATACTTCTTGATAATGTGGTAGCCGTAGTCTGTCTTTACGCCTGCCTTAGTGTACTCACCCACCTTGAGGTTTGCAGAAGCCTCCTCAAACTCAGGCACCATTTCACCTGTACCGAATACATAGTAGTTGCCCTTTGACATACCGGGATCTTCATTATATTCATCTATAAGGGCATCAAAATCTTCACCCTTGTCAAGCTTTGCAATGATTTCCCGAGTAAGCTCAAGTGCTTCTTCATCGCTTCTTGCAGGAGTAGTATTTCCATCTTCATCGGTCTGCTCCTGAGTAGAGATAAGGATATGCTGAACTCTCCACTTATCGCTGTACTCTTCAAGGAATTCCTTCTCAATATCCTTATCCTCAATATATGCCTTACCGCCTACACTTGTCATCTTCTCGAAAAGCCTGTTATAAACTTCATACATCTGAAGATATGTGTCAATTGCCTTGTCAGTTGTGCGTGACTCTTCAAGGAAAGTAACATAGTTTTCCTCACCCTGATAGTTACCTTCTATAATCTGCTCCTTCTGCGTTTTAACAGCATCCTTCACATCAGCGTCAACCTTAATTCCGTTTTCCTCTGCAAGGATAAATGCGGCAGAAAGCTGTTTGAGCTGATTTATCGTATTTTCTTTGATATAATCGCCGATTGTTTTACCCTCTTCAATTTCTGTGTTAATCCAGTCTTCACCGTAATACATTCCGTACTGCGCCATATTATCGTAAAGAAGCTTGTAGATAAAGTTATAGTCTGCCTGTGTAACCTTTACGTCGCCAAACGTGGCAACAATGGTTTCATTAAGCGCTTTATCATTTTTTGTTGCAATTCCCTTGCCGCCGCAGCCGCTAAGAAGAAGCGCACTTGAGAGCATTACTGCAAGAACTACTGTAAGTATTCTTTTCATCAGTTTTCCATTCCTTTCATATATCGTAAAATCTTTTTAATTATATACTATTCCTCTTCATTTTGCAAGCACTTTAATATATTATTTACACTTTCGAGCAAAGCCTCGCCTTTAAGATTTTTTTCACGAAGCAGTATATACGGATTTTCTCCTGCGCCGAAAAGTATTTTCCCTTTCCTTTTTGATGCCAGAAGGGCAATCTTGTCAACAAGCTCCTTTGTAAGAAGTGCTATTTTAAATATTATTCCCGCTTCTGCATGAGTTATTTCCTTAATGCCCGCATTCTGCGCATTCACCCGTAGCATCTGTATTTCAAGCAGATTATACGTTTCGTTTGGAATTTCGCCGTAGCGGTCCTCAAAGCTTTCTTCAACGCCGTAGCGGTCAGAAATGTTTTCAATTCCCGCAATCTGCCTATACGCCTCTATACGAAGGTTTGATGTCGGGATATACGTATCGGGAATAAACGCATTTATTTCAAGGTCTATTACCGTTTCCGTCTTTTCCTCTTTCTTTGGCTTACCCATAACCTCGTTTACGGCTTCCTCCAAAATTGCGCAGTACATATCATATCCAACACTTGCCATAAAGCCGTGCTGCTCAGGACCAAGTACATTTCCCGCACCACGTATTTCAAGGTCTCGCATAGCAATCCGAAAGCCTGACCCAAACTCCGTAAACTCCTTTATTGCACGAAGTCTTTTTTCTGCAACCTCGTCAAGGATTTTATTCTTCCTGTAAGTAAGGTATGCATATGCAAGGCGGTTTGTTCTTCCCACTCTGCCACGAAGCTGATAAAGCTGACTAAGACCAAGTGTGTCTGCATTTTCAATAATTATCGTATTGACGTTTGCAATGTCAATTCCCGTTTCAATTATTGTGGTACATACAAGAACATCTATTTCTCCGTGCTGAACTTTTATAAAGCACTCGTCAAGCTCACTTTCATTCATTTTTCCGTGTGCAACACCCACCCTCGCATCGGGGATGAGTCTTCGTATACGCTCCGCAACGCCATATATACTTTCCACACGGTTATGAAGATAATATACCTGTCCCCCACGTGAGAGTTCACGCTCTATTGCATTTTTTATTACTGCATCGTTGTATTCAAGCACATATGTCTGCACGGGATGGCGGTCACTCGGCGGCGCAGTAAGAACACTCATATCCCGTATACCTATCATCGCCATGTGAAGAGTTCTCGGAATAGGTGTCGCACTAAGGGTAAGAACATCTACATTCTTCTTCATTTCCTTGATTTTTTCCTTGTGTGTTACACCAAAGCGCTGTTCCTCATCCACTATCAGAAAGCCCAGTTTTTTAAACACAACATTTTTGGAAAGGAGCTTATGCGTTCCCACCACAATATCACATTCGCCGTTTTGAAGCATTTTAAGGGTTTTCTTCGTTTCAGCGGCGGTGGAAAATCTTGATAGCATCCTTACCGTAATGGGGAATTCCTTCATTCTTTCCACAAAGTTCTGATAATGCTGAGATGCAAGCAGTGTGGTCGGCACAAGATATGCCACCTGATAACCGTCCATTACCGCTTTAAATGCGCCACGCATCGCAACCTCTGTCTTTCCGTAGCCCACATCGCCGCACAAAAGTCTGTCTGTCGGGCGGGGACTTTCCATATCTTTTTTTAGCTCGGCAGTACTTCGAAGCTGGTCCTCTGTTTCTTCATAGGCAAACATATTTTCAAAGTCACGCTGCCAGGGGGTATCCTTTGAAAACTCCACACCCTTTGTATTGGAACGCTCTGCATAAAGTGCAACAAGCTTCTTAGCCATTTCACGTGCGCTGTCACGCACCTTTCTTTTTGCATTTGCCCACTCCTGCGAGCCCATCCGGTTAAGGCGCACCATCTTGTTTTCGCCGCCCGTATATTTGCTTACTGCATCAAGCTGTCCTACGGGAAGATATAGGAAATCCTCTCCCCTGTATTCTATTTTTATATAATCCTTTTGTACGCCGTTTACCTTCATTCGTACAATTCCGAGGTATTTTCCTATTCCGTGTGCACGATGTACAATATAATCCCCTATTTCAAGCTGGTCTGCACTGCGGATTTTAACGGTATCCTCACTGCGCCTTGCGGCACGCTTTTTCTTTTCTGCGGCAAAAATTTCCTTGTCACTTATAATTACATACCCGTCTGTCGGATATTCAAAGCCCTTTGCAATGCTTCCGGGCGTAACGGTAACATATTTTTCAGAAAGCTCTGAAGGCTCATCCTCGTAAGAGGCACGGATATCCCTCTCATTAAGCATTTCGGTAATTTTTCTTGCCCTTGATGTACTTCCGCCCAAAATAACGGTTTTCTTTTTCTCTTCGTGCCAGTTCTTTACGTCGGCAATTAAAAATTCTATATTTCCGCTGTAGCTCGATATACCCTTTGAGGTAATAGTAAACTGCTCTTTAATCTCAAAATCGGGGCAGCCCGCTCCTATGGCAAAAATAGCTATAGTGTTTCTTTCACCAATCTCTGCTATCACATCACGGTAAGGGTTAATACAGTCATAAAGGTCGGTTTTTACTCCTTTATCGGCAAGGGTTTTTATATTCTCGCTTATTTCCCATTCTACAGCGCCTGCGCTTTCACTGATACGTGACGGCTCATCTGTAAAAATCAGATATTCGTCATTAAGATATGAGAGCATTGTTGAGCGTGAATTCTCTATATTTACAGGAAGTATCTGCGCACAATCAAGCTTTTTGACGCTCATCTGCGTTTCACAGTCAAAGCTTCTTAGAGAATCAATATCATCACCGAAAAGCTCCATTCTTATAGGAAGAAGTGCATCAGGCGAAAAGATATCCACAATTCCTCCCCTGATTGCAAACTGACCTTGCATATTCACAACATCAACACGTGTGTAGCCCATCTGCGAAAGCTTGTCAGGGAGCATAGATGAATCCGTTACTCCGCCGTATTCAAAGCTCATCTGCATAGAATCAAATTCATTTTTAGGCGCAACAAAATGCAGGAGCGACTCAACCGACAGCACGGCGTTTGCCCCTTTTGAAAGCTCTCCGAGTGCTGCAGCACGCTTGTTTTCTATCTCGTGATTTGATGCATCCACCTCATAAAGCACAACTTCTTTGGGTGGGATATACACACATTCATTCTGCGAAAAAAAACTTAAATCCTCACAGATGCGGCGTGCCTGAATGTCGTTGTAGGTCACTACAAACGCACGCTTACCGAGGCTGTGGCATATTGAGTTTATAAGGTGTGCTTTCTGCGCATCTGCACTGCCGCTGATGCCTATGGGAAATCTTGCACTCTTTGCGGCAGAGATTATTTCATTAAATTCTGCTGAGTTATCCAGCATTTTGTCAAATACATTCATTATATCACAACGCCTTATTATTATATCTGCTCATCGCTTCAGCTATGCCCTTTGTCAGAATTGTACTGATTATATCTTCAGTTCTTTTAATCGCACTCGTAACATTTACGCCGTCCTG
>JAZRQT010000169.1:0-11482 GCA_045650105.1 Clostridia bacterium
ATAGCCGACATTATCCCCTCTTTAACCCCGATATATGTAAATATGTACATAAGGGAAAAGCTGCTCATACACCCACGAAGCAGCATAATAGGGTGCATTGAAGATGCGGAAAAAATGTTGCGGGCAATAAAAATCGAAAAAAGCCACAGAAGGTTAATCCACGACAGTCTGAAAAAATCCATCAGTTCCAAAGCCGTACTGTATTCAAAATCACCTTCAAAAACAGCGCAGTTGCTCCTTTGCTGACCGTAAAACAGAACAATTCCCATTATTATACCTGTTATAAAATTTATTGCAGTAAAAAGGCATAGTCTTTTGCGTTCCTGAGTCAAATTTATCACCCCACGCAAAATACTATGCCTGTCCTAATCAAAATATTACATTGCTGACAAAATCTCCAAAAGTGCATACGGTGAATTTGCAAGGGCACACACACCGCTTTTCTGGAGCTCACCCTCCCCCGCATAGCCGTACGTCACACCGATACATTTTATACCGTTTTTCTGTGCACCTATAGCGTCATGCTCACGGTCACCGACCATTATCGTATTTTCCTTATCTGCCCCAAGTGCCCTCATCGCATTTTGTATAACGAGGGCTTTGTCCGTATTTCTGCCGTCAAGCTCACTTCCGAAAAGTGCATCAATATACGGTGTAATTCCATATTTATCGGCAATCCTCTGTGCAAAAACCGTGGGCTTACTCGTTGCAATTGCCATTACCTTCCCCGCATCCTTAAGCGACTTCATCATTGGAATAATGCCGTCATAAATCTCATTTTCAAAAATCCCTGTGGGCGCAAATCTTTCACGGTAGATTTTTACGGCAAGCTCACCTTCTTCCTCAGAGAGAGAGGCATATTTCATAAACTGTTCTTTCAGCGGAGGACCGATAAACTCAACAAGCTCATCACACGTTCTTTCTATATTAAAATGCCTGAGGGCGTGCTGAACGCATTTTGTTATCCCCTCTTTTGGGTTGGTAAGTGTACCGTCAAGGTCAAAAAGAATATATTTAATCAAAAAACCGTCACCTCTGTCTTGAAATTATCATTTATTTCTTATATAATATCACTGTTTAGCTAATTAAACAAGAGAGGAAATAAATTTTATGCAAAAGACGAATGTTATGCGGATGCTCGATAAAGCAAAAATACCATACCGCACCGTAGAATATGAGGTTGACGAATCCGATTTATCAGGTGTTCATATTGCACACTCAACGGGTATGAATCCCGATACAGTATTCAAAACGCTCGTTGCAAAGGGGGATAAAACAGGTTTTTTAGTATTTTGTATCCCCTGCGATAAAGAAGTTGACCTGAAAAAAGCCGCTAAAATATCAAATAATAAAAAGGTTGAATTTTTGCATCTTAAGGATTTACTCCCCACTACAGGTTATATCAGGGGCGGTTGCAGCCCGATAGGTATGAAAAAGAAATTCCCTACATATATACACGAAACTGCCTGTGCTTTTTATACAATCAGTGTCAGCGGCGGGCAGAGAGGACTACAGGTTATTTTATCCCCCACTGCACTGTGTGACTTTATCGGTGCACAGTTTTGTGATTTAACAATATAGAAAGGAATATACAAATGAAAGCTTCACATATCAGCCTTTTTGCAAAGCTGTGTCTTCTGCTTGCAACACTTATATGGGGCTCTACATTTTTTATAATGGAGGGCACTATACAAAATATCGGTATATTTTCGCTCCTTGCAATAAGGTTTCTCATTGCAACGCTGATACTTTTTATAATCCTGATAAAAAGAATACATTTAATAAATCGCAGTTATCTTATTCGTGGATTTTTAATGGGACTTTTCGTAATTGCCGCATACATATTCCAGACCTACGGTCTTGCTGACGAGGGAACTACGCCCGGTAAAAATGCCTTTTTGACAGCTACCTACTGCGTGATAGTTCCGTTTCTTGCCTGGGCACTTAAAGGGCCCCGCCCCGACAAATACAATATCTGTGCGGCACTGATGTGTATTTTCGGTATAACGCTGATTTCAGTTAACGGAAACGATTTTACGAGTATTTGCGTCGGCGATATCCTTACACTTCTTGGCGGAATTTTCTTTTCGTTTCATATGGTGAGTGTTTCCTTTTTTTCAAAGGGGCGTGACGTGTTAATCCTTACTATGCTCCAGTTCTTTTTTGCAGGACTTATCGCACTTATAGGGGCACTCTTCCTTGAAACACTGCCATCAAATATCCCGCCGATAAGCATTGCCGCTATTTTGTATCTTACAGTTATGGCAACGTGCCTTTGTTACATACTTCAGAACGTGGGACAAAAATTCACCACCCCCTCAACAAGCGCACTTATCCTGAGCCTTGAGGCGGTGTTTGGCGTGCTCTTCTCCGTTATTTTCACGTCAGAGGTAATTACCCCGAGACTTCTTCTGGGATTTATCATAGTATTTTTATCGGTTATTGTGTCGGAAGTAAAACCAAGTTTTTTTATGAAAACTGATTGAAAAACACAATATATTGTGTTATGATATAGGTAGTAAAAGGTAAAGGAGTATTGCTTTGGAATTTTTGTCACATTGTCCTGAGGACACAGAAAATTTTGCATATAATTTTGCACAGAAAATTTCTTCACCTCACATTATCTGCCTTATCGGTGACCTCGGTGCAGGAAAGACTGCTTTTACAAGGGGCTTTGTACGTTTCTTCGGTGTGGAAAAGGGTGTATCCTCCCCCACGTTTATTATAATGCACCGTTATACGGGGCGCGAAATTATAAATCATTATGACCTTTATAGAATAAACGATTATGAGGAGCTTATCGATATAGGCTTTGAGGAGCAGCTTGAAAGCGGGATTTCCCTTATTGAATGGCCTGATGCATTTATGGATTATCTGCCCGAAGATAAAACTGTTATAAAAATCAGCCGCACACAAGGCGGTGGCGATGAAAGACTTATCGAGGTGATTGAAAAATGAAAATACTTGCACTTGACACCTCTGCCCTGACCGCAACGGCTGCGGTTTTAGACGGCGACACCATTGTTTGTGAGGAAAGCACTACAACCAAGCTTACACATTCGCAGACCATTATGCCAATGATAGATGACCTGCTTCGTAAGGCATCGCTTGACATCAGCGACATTGACCTTTTTGCCTGCAGCTGCGGCCCCGGTTCATTTACGGGACTACGCATAGGCATTGGTACAGTAAAAGGGCTTGCATACGGCACCGGAAAAAAAGTGTGCGCAGTTTCCACTCTTGAGGCACTGGCGCATAATATCCCCTTTTCAGACTATATTATTGCCCCCATTATGGATGCACGTCGGGGGCAGGTATATAATGCACTCTACAGATGGGAAAACGGCAAGCTCATCACAATAGAGGAGCCTCGTGCAATCAGTATAGAGGAGCTTTGTAATTCGCTTAATGAAAAAACGGTTTTTGTCGGTGACGGAGTAAAAGCCTACAAGGATAAAATCAGTGTGCTTTTGGGTGACAGTGCACTTTTTGCACCGCCCTCACACGTACTTCAAAGGGCATCGTGCGTAGCTATGGCGGCACTTTCTAAAGAAGTAACCCAGCCCGCAGAACTATCTGCAGTATATCTTCGTAAGCCTCAGGCGGAACGTGAACGTGAAGAAAGGAGTGAAGTAAAATGAAAATAGCAATGGCAGCCGACCACGGCGGTTATGAGCTTAAAAACATTCTGCGTGATTACCTCACACAGAAAGGACACAGTGTAACAGATTTTGGTACAAATTCATCCGAGAGTGTTGACTACCCCGATTACGCACAGCTTTGTTGCAATGAGGTTATTAAAAAAGAGGCTGACTTTGGCATACTTGTATGCGGCAGCGGTGTCGGCATATCAATCGCCGCAAATAAGTTAGACGGTATCCGTTGCGGTCTTTGCCCGTCTTCTGAGATTGCCGCCCTTGTAAAACAGCACAACAACGCAAATGTTATTGCACTTGGCGGCAGATTTACTGAGCCCGACCTTGCAAAGGAAATTGTAGATGCCTATATGGAGGCAGAGTTTGAGGGCGGCAGACATCAGCAGAGAATAGATAAAATAATGAGTTTGGAAAAATAAATTACAATTTTGCATTTTAAAGTTCGAAATTCGAAGTTCGAAGTGAATGTAGATTTTCTCTACACGAAAATCTTATTTTTACAGACTGAACGTCTTATTTATTAAAGATTTTTTGTCTTGCAAAAAATCTACTATCATTTCGCATTTCGCATTTTGCATTTCGCATTTATTATTAAGGAGGAATTTTGATGCGTTGTCCGTATTGCGGTTATGATGACAGCAAGGTTATTGACTCCCGCCCGACTGAGGAGGGCGTTGCAATCAGAAGAAGGCGTGAATGTATAAAATGCGCTCAGCGTTTCACCACATATGAAAAGGTTGAAACACTCCCCATTGTAGTAATCAAAAAGGATAAAACGAGGGAGCTTTTCAGCCGTGAAAAGCTTCTGGCAGGACTTACACACGCTTGTGAAAAAAGACCTGTTGAAACAAGTATGCTCGATTCTCTCGTAGACAGAATTGAATCAGATTTGCAAAACACCCTTAAGAGAGAGGTTTCCACAAAAGAAATCGGTGAAAAAGTTATGGAAGGTCTTAAAGACATTGACGAGGTTGCATATGTTCGCTTTGCCTCTGTCTACCGTCAGTTTAAGGATGTCAACACCTTTATTGCAGAAGTTAATAAGCTTCTTACCGATAAAAACTAAATAGAAATGAGGATTAACTAACCATGGCAAAAGAACGTTATTATTATGATGTGCAGCCGCTCAGTTCCCTCAGAGAGCTGATTGAGCTTGCAAAAAACGAGGCGGGCGACACTGTTGCCTACAAATTTAAAAACGCTGACAAAGAAATCGAGGAAGTAACCTATGCACAGTTTTATGAGGATGTATATTCCCTCGGCACAGCACTTGCAGATATGGGTATTTCAAAAGCACATATTGCCTGCATTGCAGAAAATAGCTACAAATGGATTAATACATATCTTATGACGCTTTGCTCCGACTGCGTATTTGTCGGCATTGACAAGGAGCTTCCCGAAAAGGATTACCTGCACGTTATAACAGACAGTGACAGCGAGGTTGTATTCTACCACCAAAAGATTGAGGATAGCCTTCGCAATCACCGTGAAGAGCTTTCAAAGGTTAAATACTTTATCGGTATTGACCGTACAGAGGATGACGGGGAATTTCTTTCCTTTGACCTTCTTCGTGAAAAGGGACGTGCGCTTTATAAAGGCGGAAACACTTCATACACCGATATGAAAAACGACTACGAAGCAATGAAAATGCTTGTTTACACATCAGGCACAACCGGTTTTTCAAAGGGTGTTATGCTTTCAGAAAAAAATCTTGTTTCCCTTATTTATTTTGGTCTTCGTTCCGCTACAATCTATGACAGATGCCTTTCAATACTTCCCTACCATCATACGTATGAGGCAGTATGCGGCATCCTTGTAGGTATACATAAGCATGTTACACTTTGCATTAATGAAAGTTTGCGTGCAGTTGCAAAAAACCTTGCATTATACAAGCCAAATTATATGTACGTTGTTCCCGCAGTTGCATCTGCACTGCATAAAAACGTACTTCGCACCGCACAGAAGCAGGGAAAGCTCAAGGTTCTCCTTCTTATGATGAAGGTCAGCAATGCTCTCAGGAAGGTTGGCATTGACCTTCGAAGAAAGCTTTTTGCTTCTGTTCACGAGGGCCTTGGCGGTGAGCTTTTAGAGGTTGTTTGCGGTGGCGCACCTATCCCCGTAGATACTGCATATTTCTTTGATGCAATCGGCATTATGATACTTAACGGCTATGGAATAACAGAGTGTTCACCTCTTGTAAGTGTAAATTCACCAAAAGACAGTGATTATCGCACTGTAGGCTATCCCCTTGAGTGTGTTGAGATTAAAATTGATGAGCCGGATAGCGACGGAATTGGTGAAATCTGCGTTAAGGGCGACATTGTAATGCTCGGCTACTACAAAAAGCCTGAGCAGACTGCAGAGGTTATCAATGACGGTTGGTTCTCTACAGGCGATTTTGGTTATGTGAACAAAAAGGGACAGCTTGTTATTACGGGACGTAAGAAAAACATTATCGTTCTTGACAATGGTAAAAACATTTACCCCGAGGAAATTGAGGAATATATCTATACACTTCCCTATGTTAAAGAGGTTGTTGTGTACGATTCAACAGACGGTGATAAGCTTATCCTCTGTGCTGAAATTTATCCCGACAACGAGCTTTTGGGAGAGTGCGATGTAAATGCAGACATCTGCAAAGTGCTTTCCGAGCTTCCCCCATATAAGCAGATTAGTAAAATCGTTATGCGTGAGGAAGAGTTCGTGAAAAACTCCTCCAGAAAAATCAAACGTGGCGAGATTATTAAGAAATAATTATAATCAATTAGTAGAACTGCCTGTTTTGGCAGTTCTATTTTTTTGCCTGTCCGCATATATTTAAGCATCTATACTTAATGGCTGGAGGTGTTTATATGCAGGCAGAGCATCCACCGCTTCGTGGGGGCGGTTTTATTATATCACCGCAAAATTCAGGCAGTATTTCAAAGGCAAAGCCTTTTTCCCCGTCACGAAAAAAAAGGGCTGTTAAAGTAGGAGCGATTATTTTTCCTTTTTTAAGCGACTACTGCTCATACGCAGAAAGTCTGACAAGCCGTATTGTTTCAAAGCTCCTTTCTGCACTTATTGCACTATGTTGTGCAGTAGTATTTTTTAAATATTTTACTTTCGGAACAATAATCTGTGTTGACGGAGCCCGAGTTGCCACCGCAAATTCTGACAAAAGCTTTTACAATGCTTATTCTGCCGCAGATACAATAGCAGAGCAAAATGGTATTTATAATTTCAAGCCTGATTTTACTCTTACACCGACACTCACACTCAAAAGCAGTATCGAGAGCACACAAAAAGTCCGTGATGAGCTTCTCCTTTCCTCCCCGCATTTTGTGCGTGGCTGTGTTCTTTACTCAAAGAACTCTCCCATTTTCAGTGCAGAGAGCAAAAGTGTTGCAAAGGAAGTTGTGGACGATTATATTGAAGCATATTCAATGAACGGCAAAGTCAGCCTCGGCAGTGATATCAGTTTTAAGGAATGTGTTATTTCAAGAGACAAAATTTCAGACAAGGAGGAATGCAGTGCTCTCCTTTTTCAAAAGGACGCCATTGCCGTTACAAGTGTTGTAAATAAGGCTGTAGAAAAAGAAATTCCTTTTGAAACAAAAACTCAAAACGACGCAAATCTCTACATAGGCGAAAGTGTTACCGTTACCGAAGGTGTCTTGGGAAAGGCAGCTGTAACGGAGGAAACCGTCTATCATAACGGCGCACAAAAATCAAACCGAATTCTTACAGAAAACATAATTCTTACGCCCGTTACAAAGGTTGTCCGCATCGGTACGAAAGAAAAGGAAGTTCTTAAAACGGGCGTTTTATATCCTCTTGAAGGGGTTATTTCCTCGCCGTTTGGCTCCCGCTGGGGGAAAATGCACGAGGGGCTTGACATAGCCGTAAGCGAGGGTACACCCGTTCTTGCGGCAGAATGCGGCACTGTATCATACGTCAGTGAAAATGCAGGCGGTTACGGAAAATTCATCCGTATTGACCACGGTTACGGCGTAGAAACCGCATATGCACATCTTAGCAAAATTGAAGTTAGTGTAGGGCAAAAAGTAAACGCAAATACACGTATCGCATTAAGCGGCAATACGGGAAGGTCAACTGGGCCGCATCTGCATTTTGAAATTACTCAAAATGATACACCGCTTGACCCGACAAAATATTTAAAAAAGAGATAAAGGGTGTAAAAATCTTGATTTTACACCCTCTTTCCATTGAGATATGAAAAAGCTGCAGAACGAACAAACCAAGTGAAGCCACTTATAAAGATTTTTTGCAAAGCAAAAAATCCACCTACACTTCGCATTTCGAACTTCGAATTTCGAATTTGTTATCCTGCCTTTTTGTATTTTACATATTCGGTATATGTAATTTCTTAGTTTTCTTATCAACACAAACTATCATATATCCGTTTTTATAAAGCTTTTCTCCCGATAAAAATGAAAGCGGATCGCCCTCGCTTTCATTTACCAAAAGCCCGAGGGCACTGCTGCCATCACTTTCACCTACATAGTAATGTCCGTGCTTTTTAAAATTATCGTAAACGCTTTTATTGCTTAAAATATATCTTATTTCTTCCTGCAGATTTTTATAGCTTTTTTCAGTTACTTTTTTCCAGTTAAATCCGTTAATCTGAAACGGAGTATTCTCCTGCACTTTTTCTTCCATTTTCACAGGTGCCTCGTAAATACCTTCGCTTTCATCTGCGTATTTTCCTATAAACATCTGTCTTCCCGTCTGCGTAATTAATATACCATTATGTTTTTTTGTATCAATATTTTTTTCAAGCTTTCCGTCTACAAGATTTCCGATGCTTTCCGCCTCGCCACCGATAAGCCAGGCTTTCATACCGCCGCAAACACCGTTTATCTGAATTTGCACTGATGTATCTGTCACTCTTGCATTTCCCCGACCTATTTCTGCAAGGGGGGTAAGCTCAATTATTTTTTCCATATTTATCACTCCTTAGACTATACCTATGAAAAATACACTTTAATTATTATTAAATTGTAAAGTTTTAGACTTTTTTCCAAATAAGGTGTTGAAAAAATTTTTAAATGTGATATTATATATATCTGGACATAAAATTTTAAGAGCTTATTATTTTTTAGGAGGTAATTTATATGACTATCAAACCGCTTGGCGACAGAGTTGTTATCAAAATGGTTGAAACCGAAGAAACAACAAAGAGTGGTATCGTTCTTCCCGGCAGTGCAAAGGAAAAGCCCCAGTATGCTGAGGTTGTTGCAGTTGGCCCCGGAGGAGTTGTTGACGGTAAGGAAGTTATTATGGAGGTTAAGGTCGGTGACAAGGTACTTCTCAGCAAGTATGCAGGCACCGAAGTTAAGCTCGACGGAGTAGAATACACAATTCTGCGTCAAAACGATATTCTCGCAAAACTTGACTAATTTAAGGAGTGAATTATTATGGCTAAGAACATTTTATTCGGCGAAGAAGCACGTAAGGCTCTTGAGAGCGGCGTAAATCAGCTTGCCAATACAGTAAAGGTTACACTCGGACCCAAGGGCAGAAATGTTGTTCTTGAGAAAAAATTCGGTGCACCGCTCATCACAAATGACGGTGTTACAATTGCAAAGGAAATCGAGCTTGAAGACCCATTTGAAAATATGGGTGCACAGCTTGTTCGTGAGGTTGCTACAAAGACAAACGATGTAGCAGGTGACGGTACTACAACCGCTACACTTCTCGCTCAGGCTCTTGTTCGTGAAGGTCTTAAGAATGTTGCCGCAGGTGCAAACCCGATGGTACTTCGTAAGGGTATACAAAAGGCCGTTGACGTTGCAGTCGACTGCATTGTTAAGAGCGCTAAGAAGGTTAACGGTAAAGACGATATTGCACGTGTTGCATCCATCTCTGCAGGGGATGAGAAAATCGGCTCTCTTATCGCTGACGCTATGGAAAAGGTTTCAAACGACGGTGTTATCACTATTGAAGAGGGTAAAACTGCTGAAACCTACAGTGAGGTTGTTGAGGGTATGCAGTTTGACCGTGGCTACCTTTCTCCCTATATGGTAACAGACACAGAAAAAATGGAAGCTGTTTTAGACGATCCCTACATTCTTATCACAGATAAGAAGATTTCAAACATTCAGGATATCCTCCCCATTTTGGAGCAGATTGTTCAGCAGGGTAAGAAGCTTCTTATCATTGCCGAGGATATTGAGGGTGAGGCTCTTACAACTCTTATCGTTAACAAGCTCCGTGGTACATTTACCTGCGTAGCAGTTAAGGCACCCGGATTTGGCGACAGAAGAAAGGCTATGCTTCAGGATATTGCAATCCTTACAGGCGGTACTGTAATCAGTGAGGAGCTTGGTCTTGAGCTTAAGGATGCAGACTTTACGCAGCTTGGACGTTGCCGTCAGGCTAAAGTCCTTAAGGAGGCTACTATCCTTGTTGACGGTCTTGGTGACTCTCAGCTTATTAAAGACAGAGTAGGTCAGATTAAGAGCGAAATTGAAAGTACAACAAGTGATTTTGATCGTGAAAAGCTTCAGGAAAGACTTGCTAAGCTTGCAGGCGGTGTTGCAGTTATCAAGGTTGGTGCAGCAACAGAAACAGAAATGAAGGAAATGAAGCTTAGAATAGAGGATGCTCTTGCAGCTACAAGGGCAGCAGTTGAGGAAGGTATCGTTGCAGGCGGCGGTACAAGCTATATTGCAGCTACTTCTTGCGTTAAGGAGCTTACCCAGTCTCTTACAGGCGACGAAAAGACAGGTGCTTCAATCGTTCTTCGTGCAATTGAGGAGCCTGTAAAGCAGATTTGTGCAAATGCAGGTATTGAGGGTGCAGTTGTTGTTGAAAAGATTAAGTCATCAAATGACGGTATCGGCTACAATGCACTTACAGACGAGTATGTTGATATGATGAAGGCAGGTATCGTTGACCCTGCAAAGGTTACAAGAAGTGCACTTCAGAACGCTGCTTCTGTTGCAAGTATGGTTCTTACAACAGAGAGCGTTGTTGCAGATAAGCCCAAGGAAGACGGCGGCGCTGCAGCAGCTGCTGCACAGGCTGCAGCAATGGGCGGCGGAATGTATTAATAGCGGATGACCTGTGTCTCCTTTCTAAAAAGAAGTTTTGCAACCAAAACATTCTCTTTCGAGGCAAGGGCTTACGCTCGTAGGTGTTGTTATTTTAAGATAACAACACCTTTTTGTATTGACACACCTTATCTCTGCGTGGTAAAATAATATATATATACTTGCAGGTGAGGCAGTATTCCTCGGTGCAGGTTTTGGAAAATACAATGTGGAAGGCAGTGACATAATGCTTATGGTAAATAATCCCCCAAGATACTTTATCGGCATTGACCTCGGCGGTACAAATATTGCTGCGGCAGTTGTTGATGAATACGGTGTAATATACGGCAGGGCAAAAAAGAAAACAAATGCACCACGTCCATATAACGAAATATTTGACGATATGGCACAGTGTGCACGTGATTGTGCAGTGGCAAGCGGTATCCCGTTTGAAGATATTGAAGCAATTGGTATCGGTTGCCCCGGCTCCATTGACCAGAGAATAGGCGTTATAGAATTTTCAAACAATCTTGATTTTTATGATGCTCCGCTCGTTAGCTATATGGAAAAGGAACTTGGCAAAAAGATATACCTTGAAAACGATGCAAACGCTGCTGCATGGGGCGAATTTTTGGCAGGTTGTGGCAAGGGCACGAGCAGTATGGTTATGATTACACTCGGCACAGGTGTAGGTAGCGGAATTATAACAGACGGACGTCTTCTTTGCGGTGCATATGGAAAAGGTGCTGAAATCGGTCATATGTCACTTATCTTAGGCGGTGAAAAGTG
>JAZRQT010000170.1:0-12538 GCA_045650105.1 Clostridia bacterium
TACCGCCAGTGTATACACTGTTTTTTCAACAAAGCTGCTTTTAATACTTCTTACCATACACATTGAAAGCGACTGCTCGTTATATGCAAGAAGACAGAGCCACAAAACGAGCACTGCGTAGCTGTCTCCAAACGGTAAAACCATCAATAAAGTCAGTACCAGGAGGCATATCAGACTACTGTGATTTCTAAGCTTTAAAAAGTGAATTAACGTGCGCAGATATATAACTGTGCAGCACACTGCACCCAAAACACCCGACTGTGCAAATATAAGCATAGAAATCGGTGCAGAGATGTCATTCCCATACGCTTTCGATGCATAAACTGTCTGTGCACTGACTACTCCACCGCCGTTTCCCATAGGATGGCTCAGGAAAAGGTCAAACAAATCTCCTGAAAACTCCCCCCACGGCATAACCGATGAAACAGCTATACTAATTCCTGCAAGAACTGCAACCGATATTAATGAAATTGGTAAAAACATTTTTTCCGATTGCTTTGAGGAAACTGTAATCACACATATTAAAATTGCCGCAACAAAACCAATCAGACTTTTTGACATCACAAATACGAAGAGCATTATTATAAAGCTGAGTATTATAAATCTTCTTCGTAGTTGTGAATTGGACTTCATTAAAGCCAGTGCGCATACCATACAAAGAAGCATAAACACAGAGAGAAAGTCATTAGTTCCCACACCAAAAGAAAATGCATCCTTTCCCGCCACGGGAAGTATGTATAAAAACCAGTAACCAATGTTCATCACTGCACACAGCGTTCCTGAGGAAAGCAGTAAATACATCATTCTGCGGTTTATATTTTCAGAGCTGCTTTCCTTGAAATAATCAATAGCAGTGCTGAAAAAAACAATTACCGCCATAATTATAAAAGTATACAGAAGATGTCCTTCGTTGTTTTTCGCCCATAGCGAGGATATTATAACAAACCCCAGAAAAGGCAGCAGGACCAGATGCACAGGCGAAAAATACACCCTTTGCGTTTTCTTTATACGCACCATAAAAATCAAAGTAAAAACAATAGACAAGGCGTAAACGCCTGAATGCGCAGGAAACATCTGTAAAATTGATGGTGCCAACACTAAAAAAAACGCCATTACAGCCTGCAAGAGAGCAAGGCTCTTATTTTTATCTATAGTAAAAAGCATATCTTCACCACTTTATTTTGCCTCCAAATGACTTTTGTCTACAAGGGCGGCAATCTCTTCCTCAAAATTTTTCTTTTCAAATTTGCTGCATTTTTTAGCATACATAAGGTATTCTATATTTCCCTCAGGCCCTCTTATCGGTGAAAATTCAAGCCCGAGCACACAAAATCCGCATTCCTGCGCAAACTGTGTAACTTCACATATAACCTCACGGTGTACGGACGGTTCACGTACAACACCTTTTTTTCCTACCTTCTCACGCCCTGCCTCAAACTGCGGTTTTATAAGGGCAACCAGTTCACCGTTTTCCTTAAGCAGTTTCTCTGCTACGGGAAGCACAAGCCTGAGCGATATAAACGCAACGTCAATTGACGCAAAATCAAGCTCTTCCCCGATATCTTCGGGCGTTACATAACGTATATTCGTACGCTCCATATTAACCACACGCTCATCCGTGCGTAGCTTCCACGCAAGCTGTCCGTATCCTACATCAACCGAGAAAACCTTCTTTGCGCCGTTTTGCAGCATACAATCTGTAAATCCGCCAGTAGATGCACCTATATCCATTGCAACGGAATCGTCAAGGTTTATGGGGAATGTGTTCATAGCCTTTTCAAGCTTTAATCCTCCACGGCTTACATATTTAAGGGTTTCTCCACGTAGCTCGACCTTATCCTTTTCGCCTATCTGCTCCCCCGCTTTATCGGCTTTTTGGTTATTAACGTAAACCTTGCCCTCCATAATAAGGCTTTTTGCAAGGTCTCTGCCTGAAACAAGACCGTTTTCAACTAAATATGCATCAAGTCTGATTTTCACTCTGCAAGCATCCTTTCTATATCAAGGGCAATTTTTTCTGCCGTAAATCCGTATTTCTCATTAAGCTCACCTATAGAGCCGTGAGGAATAAATGTATCCTCTATTGCCTTTATTTTAACCTTAAAGGGCTCAGGGCTTTCCTTTGCATATGATGAAAGCATTTCGCCCATTCCTCCACGGCGGAGATTTTCCTCGAGAGTATAAAGATAACCTGTCTTTCTGCTGCTCTTAAACACAGTTTCAAAATCAAGAGGTTTTACAGTGCGTACATCAATAACCTCTGCACTTATACCCTTTTCTTTTAAAATCTCTGCTGCGCAAAGCGCCGTATATACACTTTGTCCCTCAGAAGCAATTGTAACGTCTGTACCCTCACGCACTATGCTTGCACGTCCGAGGATAAAATCACCGTTATCAATATCTGCCCTCTCCCGTCCTCTCGGGTATCTTATGGCAATGGGGCCGTTATGCTTATTTACTGCATAGTCGAGCATTTTTTCAAGCTCGCTGTAGCACGACGGAGAAAGAAGTGATATGTTCGGTATAGATGTAAGATATGAAATATCAAACACTCCCTGATGCGTAGCACCGTCACCTGCAACAAGACCTGCCCTGTCAACTGCAAAAATGGCGTGATAATTTGCAAGTGCCACATCACATATAAGGTTGTCATATGCCCTCTGCAAAAAAGAGGAATATATAGCGGTAACGGGAATTAACCCTCCTCTTGCAAGTCCTCCTGCAAAGGTAACTGCGTGGCCCTCTGCTATACCTACATCATAAAGTCTTTCAGGAAATTTCTTTGAAAATTCCAAAAGACCGCTTCCCGGAATCATTGCAGGTGTTATGGCAACTATTTTATCGTTTTTCTCACAAAGGGTGCAAAGCGTTTTTCCAAAGGCATCAGAAAAAGATGCCTTTTTCTTTTCAATCTCTCCCGTGCTTTTTTCAAACGGACCTACTCCGTGAAACACCTGCGGACTTTTTTCCGCAGGGGAATACCCCTTTCCCTTTTTTGTAATAACGTGAACGAGAACGGGTTCATTAAGTTTCATTGCACGCCGCAGTAAATCCTCCATATCCTCTACACTGTGTCCGTTTACGGGACCAAGGTACGTAACTCCAAACTGCTCAAAAAGCAGATTTGGCGTAACCATCCATTTGATATGGCGTTTTATATTCTGCAGTGATTGCATTAATTTCTTACCGCCACCTGGCATATTCTTAATTTTCTCTACTATTTTTCGCTTTGATGCAGTATACTTGGGATTTGTCCTCGCCCTTGAAAGAAATGCCGAGAAAGCCCCTACATTTTCAGCTATAGACATCTCATTATCATTTAAAATAATCAGCATTTTTGACTTAAGATTACCGATATTGTTAAGTGCCTCAAATGCAAGGCCGCCTGTAAATGCACCATCGCCTATAACTGCCGCTACCGTGTAATCCTCGCCTGAAATATCCCTCGCCGCTGCAATTCCCGCTGCAACGGAAAGAGATGAGGATGCGTGCCCTGTAAATGTTGTATCATATTCACTTTCATCGGGACTGCAAAAGCCGCTCAGTCCTCCCATTGTGCGAAGAGTGTCAAGCTCATCCTTGCGCCCTGTAAGGATTTTATGCACATATGACTGATGCCCTACATCCCACACAATTTTATCCTTTGGCGCCTGAAGAACTCTGTGCAGTGCAACGGTAAGCTCTACAACACCTAAATTTCCTGCAAGGTGTCCGCCGCTTTTTGATACACTGTTTATAAGAAGCTCCCTTATTTCACTGCAAAGCACTGGAATTTCTTCCTTGCCGAGTTTTTTTAAATCGGCAGGACTATTTATTTTATCAAGATATTTTTGCATAATATCATTTCCTTAATTCTTCTGCTTTTTGCCCGTCAGGCTTAATAAATGCTGTATTATACCCTTCGTAGATTACCATACCCGCCTTTGCCCCCGATGGCTTTTTCACGTGGCTCACAGGGCAATAATCAACCTCTGCATACGGCGAGTTTTTTGCCTTGGAATAAAATGCCGCAATAGATGCCGCCACCTCTATTACATCGTTTGGGAATTCCTCACCCATATACTTTACAAGAGTGTGCGAGCCTGGGATGTTTTTCGTGTGCAGCCATAAATCACGGCTACGCCCCATTTTAAGGGTAAGATAATCATTTTGAACATTGTTTCTGCCAACGTAAATTGTATATCCGTTATATTCAAATTCAAGCGGTTTCCCCATAGCTGTCTGCTTATCCTTTTTCTTTTTGCCCGTATCGCTTTTAATATACCCATACAAAGCAAGCTCCGCCTTTATTTCTCCAAGCTGTGCTACAGTTTGCGCATTTGATACACTGTATAACACAGAATCAAGATACTCAATCTCGTCAATTGTTATTTTAATCTGCTCGCTGGCATAAATTTGTGTGTTTTTAGCTTTTTTGTATTTTGTATAATACTTTTTTGCGTTTTGTGACGGTGAAAGGGTAACATCAAGCTTGATTTCAATTTCCGCATTATTTTCGTCATAAAAATTCTGCGCCTTTAAAACCTTATCCCCTTTTTGCATACGGTAAAGATTTGCAGTAATAAGGTCACCGCAAATTCTCAGCTGTTCTCTGTTTTCTGCCTCTTTAAGCTCCGACTCTAATATGTCAAGTTTTTTTTGCGCCCTTTTAAGGTTATTGGTAATAATCTTTGTAATAGCGCTGCTTCTGTCTGTCATACGTGCATATAAATCACGCATAAAATAAAATTCACACGCAGCGTCATTCATACTTTCTGCGGCTTTACATTTTCTAAGTGCACCGTACTGCTTTATCTCAAACGGCGCAAAATCTGCCGCCTTTGCCCCATCCTCTGAAAATATGATGCACGGTGAAAATTCTCCTTTTTCCGCCTTTTCAAACATCAGGGAAAGTTCATGGGAAATCCTTTCCATGTCACTATGGGAAAGCTCCCCGATAAGCATTTTTCTGCTGCCGCACGCACGGAATACACACTCCCCTGCAAGAAGGGGGCTTATCCCCATAACGGCATCGGTTATTGCCCGCTCCGCCTCACGTCCTTCGGGCGAATTTATAAGGATGTTAAAAAAATCCTCCCTCGAGGCACCCGACGGATTAATTCTTCCCCCATCAGGCGGCATCATATATAAAAGTCCGGGCAGAATATTTCTGACCGAGCTTACACTTAAATCAATATGCTTTACACTGTCAATTATTTTTCTGTTTTCATCAAGGAAAATAATATTACTGTTGCGCCCCATAACCTCACAGATTATGTGCCGCACCGTAAGGTCGCCAAGCTCATTTCTGCACGAGATTTCAATATCAACCGCCCTCTCATAGCCAAGCCTTTTTATACTGCATATTTTTCCGCCCGTAAGATGCTTTCGAAGGAGCATACAAAACATCGGGGGGACTGCGGGGTTTTCCTTGCTTTCCGTTATAAGGTGCATCCTTGCATTGGCAGATGACGCACTTATAACAAGCTTTCTTGTCCCCTTATATCCTTTTAAAATAAGAAGGATTTCATCACGCTCGGGCTGATGCACTTTTTCAATTTTTGCGCCCTCAAGCTCACCCTGAAGCTCACGGGCAATTGCACCCAGTGCAATCGCATCAAGCGGCATATAAATCCCTCCAAACAAACATAGTTAACTGTTAGATGAAATCAGTGTGCATTTTCGATGCCATTTATTTAGGCGATATACTCGCTTACACTCGTGCGATATATTTGTTTCACAAATGCGATATAACTCCATTTCATTGCGTTGCGATATGATATAAATTCCTTTTTCTCGTGCCACAGGCACATATCGCACCTTTAGGTATATCGCATTCGCAAGAATATATCACAAATTCCGTCAGGAATTTATATCGCTGAATTCAACAAAGTTGAATTCAGTATATCATATAATCTGTCTTTTTGCAACCGATTATTATTCAGCTTTTACACTATCAGAATTTTGCTCTACTTTTTCTTCGTCCTTATCAATATACAAGTGAAGGAACCAGGCTTTAGAAAAAGCCTTGTTAAATGATGTATCACTACCGTCGACAAGTACACTGTATATCTCCATAAGATTTTTAAAATATATGTATACTTGCCATATAAAGGAGAGTATGCCCATTGAAACTGCCACAACTATACATTTCTTCTCACTATTACTCATAGCCATAGTCATAAAAGCACTTAATCCAATAAGTGTTGATACAATAAACGAATGAATTAGAGAGTATATGGTTTCACCGCTGAAAATATTTTTCTGAAAGAATGTCCAATACCTGAACTTATTCGGATTTGTATCCGTATTTATATATTTTTCTCCTTTTTTCTTTAAGCACTTGTAATACAGTCCCTGAATTGTTTCTTTATTAATTTCATCTTTCTTAACGCTCATTAAATTCGTAATCGTCTGACAGCATATCCAATAAGCTTCTTTGTATATACGATACCTCGTTATAACAAGCGAAAAGCCAAGACCTATTACTGCTATTGCAAAAAATACAAGACCCTTTGCAAAAAAGCTAAGCATCTCACTTGATAAGATATACGATACAAGAAAGGAACACATTGCAACATAAACCGTTATAATCTGATCTCTTTTTGATTGTTGCAACGTCATTTCTTCAATACATTTTTCATAAATCGTGTTAAGAGGGTACTCAGGCTTATCATTTATTTTCTTATCGTCAAAAACGGTATATTCAAATTTTTTATCTTCTTTTTTTTCCCATATACACATATCTATTTTCCCCTTTTCTTTTGTAAAATAAAACTCTGTATTTGTTAAGTATACCATAAATAATCTAACTCTGCAATCTGCAAATCACACAAAGTTTACAAAAAAAGAAGGTCGCTCAGTAAAAGCGACCTTCTTTACCGTATAGGAAATTGCGTAAAATAAATGCGCATGAAGCTATGTTTGCATATAGTCAGAGTGCGGTATGAGTGCAGGCTCAGCCTGCTTTTAATCAAACTGCGAATTATAAAGATTACTGTAAAATCCGCCTTTTTCCATTAATTCATCGTGACGCCCCATCTCTGTGATTTTTCCGTCCTGAAGTACATGAATAGAGACTGCATTTCGTATTGTTGAAAGTGTGTGTGCTAGGACAAACGAAGTTCGTCCCTCCATAAGCTCTGCCATAGCTTCCTGAATTTTTATTTCTGTACGGGAGTCTACGTTAGACGTTGCCTCATCCAAAATAAGCATCTTTGAATTAGAAATCATAGCACGTGCAATTGTAATGAGCTGACGCTGCCCCTTTGAAATGTTTATTCCGTCATCGGTAAGAAGCGTATCGTACCCGTCGGGAAGACTTTCTATAAAGCTGTCTATTTTTGCTTTTTTTGCCGCTTCCTTTACTTCCTGGAGGGTTGCACCCTCTCTGCCGTAGGCTATATTATCATATATTGTTCCGTAAAAAAGCCACGTGTCCTGAAGCACCATCGTATATGCGTGTCTGAGTGACGCACGGGTAATATCACGCACATCATTTGTGTCAAGGCTTACCGAGCCATCTGTCACATCATAAAACCTCATCAAAAGATTTATTATTGTTGTTTTTCCTGCCCCGGTAGGACCTACAATAGCAATTGTTTTTCCTTTATCAGCGCAAAGGGAAATATTATGCAGAATTGTTTTCTCGGCATTGTAACCGAATACAACATTCTGGAACTCCACCTTTCCCTCTACATCATTTAAGACTATTGCATTTTCCTTGTCTGCACTCTCAGGCGTTTCATCAAGTATACGGAAAACCCTCTCTGCCGCAGAAAAAGCAGACTGAAATTCGCTTATTATATTTGCAAATTCATTTATAGGGCCTGCAAACTTGCGTGAATACTGTACAAACTGCGCCATTGCGCCAAGCGTTATGAAAAATACTGACGCCTCCGGAATAACTCCATTTTGCGAATACATATACATTATACCGCCCAGCATCATAATAAGCGAGATGGAAATGTTATTTATAAATCCTACGGACGGTCCCATTGTGCTTGCATAATAATCGGCTTTGTAATGTGCATCCATAGCATCTTCATTACGAAGATTAAATCTGCCGCCTATCTCATCCTCACGCTCGTACGCCTGAATAGTTCTGCATCCGCTGAGCATTTCCTCTGCATATCCGTTAAGCTCACCAAGCTTTTTTGAGCGCTCGTGGAAAAGAGGTCTTACACGCTTTGAACGGTATTTGGTGAAAAATATCGCTATCGGTACTGTCAGTGCAAACACAAGGATAAGCACCCTTGATATATTCCACATAAAAATGAGCGAACCAAAAACAGTGTAAAGGCTTGTCATTATCTGCACAAGGTCGTGTGAGAGTGTGCTGTTTATAGTGTCTATATCGTATGAAATACGGCTTATAATATCGCCCGTCGGGTGCGTGTCAAAATACCCTACGGGAAGACTTGTCAGCTTTTCAAAAAGCTGTTTTCGCATAGTATAGACAATCTTCTGACCAATATAAATCATCAAAAGTGCAAGCACGTAGCTAAGCACCGCCGAAAGCACATAGCAGATTATCATTTTCACAATGTTTTCCTGAACAAGTGAAAAGTTAACACCGCTCTTTAATGCAATCGCATCAATTGCCTCACCTGAATACTTAGGACCAAGAAGTGAAAGCTGATTTGAAAGGAGTGTCATAATAACGGCAGGGATAAAAAGATGCCAGTACTTCATTACATATCCCAGAAGCCTCATCAGAATGCTTTTCGTGGTTTTGGCATCAAGCTTTTTTCTTTCAAAGCCTTTATTCAACGAAAGCACCCCCCATCTGCGACTCACTTATCTCTCTGTAATGGCTGCAGGAGGATAAAAGCTCTTCATGACTTCCCGCACCTATAATTTCACCGTCTTCAAGAACTATGATAAGCGTACAGTCTTTTACGGAGCTTACTCTCTGCGCTACCGTTATAAGGGTGGTTTCAGAGAGGTTTTCGCTCAGCGCTTTTCTTAAGTTTGCATCCGTTTTATAGTCAAGTGCGGATGAACTGTCGTCTAAAATCAATATTTCAGGCTTTGCGGCAAGTGCACGTGAAATAAGAACACGCTGTTTTTGACCTCCTGAAAGATTTCCTGCGTGCTGTGAGAGTATATGGTTGTAGCCGTCTTCAAAGCTTTCTATAAATTCGCTTGCCTGAGCTATTTTTGCCGCTGCCACTACATCCTCATGAGGAATATTTCGTCCGAGGCAGATGTTTTCCTCAATAGTATCTGCAAACAGAAAATCGTATTGAAGCGCACTGCCAAACATTTTATAAAACCGTTCTTTCTGAATAGTACGTATATCCTCACCGTTTATGTATATAGCGCCGTCATCTGTGTCATAAAACCTTAAAAGCAGCTTTATAACAGTTGACTTTCCACTGCCTGTAGCACCTATTATTCCGAGGCTATCCCCTTTTTTCAGTTTGAAATTTATATCCTTTAGATTTTTGCGTTTTCCCTTATATGAAAAGGTTACATTACAAAATTCAATATGTGCATCACTCTTTTTATCGGGATAATCCTTCTTTTCATAACAAGAAATATCCTCGCCTGAGAGAAGCACCTCTTCAATACGGCTTGCCGAGGCAGCACTCTTTGTATACATTACAAAAATTCTTGTAACAACCATAAGTGACATTGATATATGCGTAAAATACTGCATAAAGGCAATTATTGTTTCAGGCTTGGAAAGCCCCTCGGCCACACGTGATGCACCTATCGCAATTACTGCAACAATTCCCATATTCATAAGAGCCATCATTATTGGGTGAACACTGCTCATAACAACTCCTGCACGTGTTTCGTCCTTTACAAGCGCACTGTTAACCTCATCATAACGGCGATGCTCGTAATCTGTTTTTGAAAGTGCCTTTATAACCCTTATACCCTGACTGTCCTCTCTTACCACTCTTACCATAGCATCTACACTGCGCTGAACTTTCGTATAAAGCGGTACACCTTTTTTTGATATAAAATAAACCGTTACAAATATAAACGGCGACATTGCAATCATAACAAGTGAAAGGTGCGCATCCATAATAAGCGTCATTATAATACCGCCCGTCAGCATAATCGGCGCACGTACACCCATCCTCTGCATCATATTCACGAAATGATGGACATTGTATGTATCAGTGGTTATGCGTGATTCAAGCGACGGAACAGTAAATTTATCCGTCTGCCTTGCAGAAAGCTTCAGCGTCTTAATAAATAAATCCTTACGCATATTTCGTGCAAACTTACTCGAAACCTCTGCCGCCATACGGTTTGCAACTATATTGAAAACGCATGCCACGCCTGAGCATGCAAGCATAAGTATTCCCCAAAACAGAATATCCTCTACACTGCGACCCAGGGCATTTGCAAGAATGTGGCTGAGAATATACGGCAGCATAAGCTCTGCCACCGAACCGATAATTTTTATAATAAGCCCAAGTATCATTTTCGCCTGAAATTCTCTGAGGTATTTAATTACCGTTTTCATTGCTCTCCCCCCTCTTGCAAATATATGCCAATTTATTCTTAAGTTTTCGCATCAAGCGAAAACTTACCATAACTCTTCACTATTCACTCTTACCTCTTCTCTGCTGATAGTATAAATCTTTTATACTATCAGCATCGCATCGCCAAAACTGAAAAATCTGTATTTTTCCTCTACTGCGTGCTTATATGCACCCAGCACATTGTCCTTTCCTGCAAGTGCACTTACAAGCATCACCAGCGTTGATTTAGGAAGATGGAAATTTGTTATCAGTGCATCTGTCATTTTAAATTCATATCCCGGATATATAAAAATATCCGTCTCGCCGCTTTTTGCCGCAATACGTCCATTCTCACTCGCACTTTCAACTGTGCGGCAGCTTGTTGTGCCGACACATATAACTCTACCGCCGTTTTCCTTCGTTTTATTTATTATATCGGCAGCCTCCTCGGAGACTATATAATGCTCCGAATGCATCTTGTGCTGTGTTACATCAGTTACCTTTACAGGTCTGAATGTTCCCAGTCCTACGTGCAGAGTAAGAAAGGCAAGCTTTACACCCATATCCTCAATTTCTTTTAGAAGTTCATTTGTAAAATGAAGTCCCGCCGTGGGTGCCGCCGCACTTCCGTTATGCTTTGAATAAACGGTCTGATAGCGTTCTCTGTCCGTAAGCTTTTCCTTTATATAATGAGGAAGCGGCATTTCGCCAAGCTCCTCAAGCACGTTTTCAAATAGTCCGTCATACGAAAACCTTACACGTCTGTTTCCGCCTTCAAGAATTTCTATAACCTCTGCCCCGAGCTTCCCTTCGCCAAACTCAAACTGTGCCCCCACTTTTGCACGCTTACCGGGTTTTAATGCAACCTCCCACTCGTCCTGCGAAAAGCGATGTAGCAGCAAAAATTCAATAGCGCCGCCGCTCTCCTTTTTCACTCCGTAAAGTCTTGCAGGAATTACACGGGTATTATTAAGGACAAGGCAGTCGCCCTCTTTAAGATATTCTTTAATATTCTTAAAGAACTCGTCCTTATACTCACCGCTTTTTCTATCAAGCATCAGCATTCTTGATGCAGTTCTGTCCGTAAGAGGGGTCTGTGCAATAAGCTCCTCGGGCAAATAGTAGTCAAATTCATCTGTATTCATAAGTATAATTACCCCAATTCTATGTCAGTAAAATAGTGTCTTAGTATCTGGTCATACGTAAAGCCGTTTTCCGCCATTCCACGTGCGCCCCACTGGCTCATTCCCACGCCGTGACCGTAGCCGCCGCCGTTTATACTGTAGCTTTGCGCCCCGTCAGATACTGCATTTATGTTTTTAAGCATGCCGCCTTCTGAAAGCGCACTGTAGCCTGCAATACCACCTATGCCTGATGATGACAGTGCAAAGATAGGTGCATTTGCACTTCCTGATGTCGTTACAAAGCTTACTCCCCCATCAGGAATTATTGAAAATTTCTGGCTGTAAAGTCCTAAAATCGTACGGCATTTTTCAAGCTTTACACTATGTGTAGAGCTGCTTCCGTGGAAAGTTAACTGTGTAACTCTGCCGCTATCTGTAACCTTATCGGTTGTAATCTTTTTAAGAGTGCCTATATTTACCCCGGCATTTAAAAGCTTCTGCTCAATTTCTTCACGTGTCAGCTTAACACTCCACTTATATTTTGATGCCTTGTCCGCATTTTCATACGAGTCATCCACCGCCTTAAGGTATCCGTAAGGGCTTCCCCATACGTTTTCCACACTTTCCGTTTTTCCGCCGCTTGTCGCAAAAAAGTAAAGTGCAACTATCTGACCGTTATATTTTGCAAGAACTCCCTTTGTTTCATTTACGGCACGGCGTGTATTTTCGTGCTCACTCTCTGCCCCGCCATACACCTGACAGTGCGTGGTTGCACATACATCAAATCCGTAGCCCTTATGAACATTTCCTCTGCAAAGGACAAAATTTCTTGCACACACTGCCTGCGCTTTAAGTGCCTCTATCGGCCAACTGTAACTCATTTCTTTTCCTAAAACACTTGTCACATAATCGTCTGTGCCTACATAGTTTATTAAGAGAAGCTCACCGTTT
>JAZRQT010000171.1:0-2035 GCA_045650105.1 Clostridia bacterium
AATGCGGAGGACGAAGATAGGCTGACGCCTTTCAAGGACGACAAGTTGAAAGAATAAAAATTTTTCAAATATAAGGCATATGCAGCTTGACTATCCAATGACTAACCAAAAAACCACCTCACGCATAAAATATGTATGAGGTGGTTTTTTTATGAGTTGTTCTTTTAGCTGGAACTGCCCGCCCGGCAGTTTTCCCTATACGGTAAGGCAGGGCGACACACTCTACAGTATTGCAAAAAGGTTTGAAACCACTGTAGATAGGCTCGCCCAGATTAATTCAATCCCCGATGCGAATACTATTAACGCAGGCGAAAGTCTGTGTATCCCATTACCCCTGCAGTATTTTCCTGCGTGTATGACAACAAATTATTATGTTGTAAATGAAAATGATACCATCGAAAGTATTGCGGATTATTTCGGTGTAAGCACAGCGCAGATTATTTATTCAAATATCGGCATAGATGCTGATAATCTCTATAACGGAATGATTCTTTGCATACCGCTTGCAAAGCCCCCCGTATGCGTCAATATTGAAAGCGGTGCCCTGACGCTTTTGTATCCGTCGGGAGAAAGCCTCTCTTTCCCTGCGGCACATAATCTCTCAGGGGCGCCGAGTGTAATTGTGCAAAAGCAGATTGACACATCTTTTGGCGGAAGAAAACGTCTTAATCTGCTTGAAAGCGGCAGCGGCATATCAAGTCCGTCGGCACAGCTTTCAGAAAATGATATACTTTTAAGTGAAGATGATATGGATAAAGTATTTAATCTCGTTACAGTAGGAACGGAGGTGTCTATCCGCTGATGGCTTGTGCACAGTTTTATATAATAGAAGAGGGCGACACACTCTTTTCCATCGCCGCCCTTTATAACACAACACCGCAGAACATACTGCGCCTTAATCCCGATTTAGATGCAGATAATCTACCCGTAGGGGAACGCATCTGCGTTATTTCTGCAACGGCTCAGCCTGTCAGATGCCCTCTGGGTACACTTCCCTATAACATAAACGAGGGTGATACCCTCGCATCAATTGCCACACGCTTTGGCACAAATGTGGAATCTCTGCTTATAACAAATCCTGATATTGACCCGCAAAACCTTATAGTAGGTGAGCGAATTTGTATTTCCCAAAAGTTTCAGGAGCCTCCGATGTGTCCTACAAGAAATTTCTACGTAATACGCCGTGGCGATACACTCCGTGCAATTGCCGCATCATTTGGTATAAGCGTGGATGAAATCATCGTGCAAAATCCGCTTCTTAACCCAGGAAACCTCACTGTAGGACAAATTATCTGTATTCCCCTTGCTCCGTCACCGATTGAAATAATCGTAAATATTTCAGCAAAAAGGCTTACAGTGTACAAAAACGGCTCTATTTTCAGGGAATATATCGTTGCTACGGGAAAGCCTGAAACACCTACCCCGATTGGTAATTTTGAAGTCGTAAACAAGGAGATTGACCCCGGCGGGCCATATGGCACACGATGGCTCGGGCTTTCTGCAAGGGGCTACGGCATACACGGTACAAATAACCCCGCCTCTATCGGTCAGGCGGCATCAAACGGTTGCATAAGAATGTATAACGAGGATATCGAGGCTCTGTTTGATATTACAGCCGTGGGAACACCCGTCAGAATTCTTCCATAATAATTTTTTCTGTATTTTCATCAACGGTAACATTCAGTGTAATTCCCTTTTCCTTGAAATAGCGGATATTACAGCGTTTGTTACCGTTTAATTTTGATATAAAGCGTGGGTTTACACGTAAGTTTACGCTTTTCTTCCCCATTGCATATTCTTCAATCATATTTCTTATATCACGGCTTATAACCATTTCGCCCAGCGACGGATGGTACGCACCTGCTATATAATTTTCACGAAGTTCGCTGCTTTCAGGAAGTCCTATACGCAAAATTTTTATTTTGTTATCATTAAAAAACTTATAAAGCTTTGCGCAGATTTCAACTGCATCCTCTACACTATGCGCAGTGTACTCTCCGTTTTCATACATTTTTGAAAGCGGAGTTCCCTTTAA
>JAZRQT010000172.1:0-4425 GCA_045650105.1 Clostridia bacterium
CATATCGTCAATATGGTCCATCCATCTGCGGTCAACACTGCGGAGAAGTACTACGCGCTCAACTTCGCGCATCGCATCTCCGAAAACTTCTGCCTGCGCTTCATAAGCTTTAAGAGCCTTTTCCTTTACCTCATCCCTTACAGTTTTATGGTCAAGTTTGTTGTAGTCGCGCTTGTCAAAATCAAGAACGCCTCTTTCAAAGAACATTGTTTCAAAATATTCAATAAGACCAACCATGTTCCAGTCATCGGGATACTGCGCACTTGCGTATGTTGTCATCGCGCCGTCAATGATATCGTCAATCATCTTCATAATGGATGCGCTGATATCTTCTCCGTCAAGCACTTTCTTACGCTGTGAATAAATCAGGTTGCGCTGTTCATTCATAACGTCATCGTACTGAAGGACATATTTTCTGGAAGCAAAGTGTCTGCCTTCAACTTTTTTCTGTGAACTTTCAATTACACTTGTCAGGATTCCCTGCTCAATCGGCTCATCTTCGGGAAGGTTAAGAGTTGTAATCATTCTCTCAATTCTTTCACCGCCGAAAAGTCGCATCAGGTCATCGTCCAGACCAAGGAAGAATCTTGACTTACCGGGGTCGCCCTGTCTTCCGCTTCGTCCGCGCAACTGATTGTCAATACGGCGTGATTCGTGACGCTCTGTACCGATAATATAAAGACCGCCAAGAGCCTTTACTTCCTGCGCTTCGCTTTCTATTTCTGCCTTGTGCTTCTGATAAAGTTCAGAGTATTTTGCGCGTGCATCAAGTATATTCTCGTCATCTGTGTCTGCATAACCTGTAGCCTCGGAAATAAGAGCGTCATCGTAACCGAGTTTTGCCATTTCAGTCTTTGCAAGGTACTCTGCATTACCGCCGAGCATAATATCAGTACCACGACCTGCCATGTTTGTAGCAATTGTAACTGCGCCCTTTTTACCTGCCTGTGCAACGATATGCGCTTCCTTGTCGTGATGCTTTGCATTAAGAACCTGATGCTTTATATTGCGTGCCTTAAGCACTGCGCTAAGCTCTTCCGACTTATCAATGGTTATTGTTCCGACGAGTATAGGCTGACCTGTTTTATGAACACGCTCAATCTCGTCTGCAATTGCCTTTATTTTGCCACGGTGGTTTTTATATACCTGGTCATTTTCGTCTGTTCTTAAAAGCGGTTTATTAGTCGGAATTTCAATAACGTCGAGAGAGTAAATTCCACGGAATTCCTCCTCCTCAGTTTTTGCCGTACCCGTCATACCGCTAAGCTTTTTATAAAGACGGAAATAGTTCTGGAATGTAATTGTTGCAAGGGTTTTGTTCTCCCTCTCAACCTTTACGCCTTCCTTAGCCTCAATCGCCTGATGAAGTCCGTCGCTGTAACGTCTGCCGACCATAATACGTCCCGTAAATTCATCGACAATCAGCACTTCGCCATTCTTTACAACATAGTTAACATCACGGTGCATTATACCGTGTGCACGCATCGCCTGATTTATATGGTGCGAAAGCGTCATATTTTCGGGGTCGGAAAGGTTTTCTATATTAAATGCCTTTTCCGCTTTTTCAATACCCCTTTGCGTCAGGGTAACGGTCTTTGCCTTTTCGTCGATTATATAATCTGCATCCGGAGTATCGTTTTCTTCCTTATCGTCAAGCTCCTTGAACTTTTGCGAGGTAAGGGTACGCACGAATTTATCCGCAATAGAATAAAGCTGGGTGGAGTTTTCTCCCGCACCGCTTATAATAAGGGGTGTACGTGCCTCATCAATCAATATAGAGTCAACCTCGTCCACAATTGCAAAGGCGTGGCCACGTTGTACCATATTCTGCTTGTAAATAACCATATTGTCACGCAGATAGTCAAAGCCAAGCTCGTTATTTGTTCCGTAGGTTATGTCGGCATTATACGCCTCCTGCTTTGCGGAAGGCTCCATCTGACTTACGGCAAGGCCAACGCTAAGCCCTAAAAATCTGTAAAGCTTACCCATCCATTCACTGTCACGGCGGGCAAGATAGTCATTTACCGTTACGATATGCACGCCTTCACCCGTCAGGGCATTAAGGTATGCGGGAAGTGTTGCAACAAGTGTTTTACCTTCACCCGTTTTCATTTCGGCAATTCTTCCCTGATGAAGAACAATTCCGCCGATTATCTGTACGGGGAAATGACGCATTTCAAGCACTCTCCACGCAGCCTCACGCACTACGGCAAAAGCCTCGGGAAGAAGGTCGTCAAGTGTTTCACCATTTTTCAGTCTGTCCTTAAATTCCTGAGTTTTCGCACTAAGCTCGCTGTCGGAAAGTGCTTTATATTCCTCCTCATATGAGAGGACTTTATCTACAAGCGGTTGAATTTTTTTAAGCTCTCTTTGTGAATATGTGCCAAAGAGCTTTTCAATTATCCCTGCCATTTGTATTCCTCCTTATTTAGCCAAAGAACTTTGCTCTGTAATAAAGTTAAATATTTTTTCTGCACTGCTGCAGTTAAAGTTTTGAGCAAGAGTATCTTTCATTTCGTGAAGCACCGTTTCGTTATCTAAAAGCTCCCTTACAAGGGCGCAAAGCTCCGTCGAATCATCACGGGTATCTGCCATACGGTTACTTACCCAGAAATTCATATTATGCGTTTCACAGCCCGCCACCGCATCTATAAGTATCATCGGCAGATTGTTTTCCGCTGCCTCCGTTGTGGAAAGTCCGCCCGGCTTTGAAAGCAGCAGGTCTGCGCTGTTCATATATAAAGGAACATTGCGTGTAAATCCTAAAATACGGACACTGCCCGGGTCATCAAGATATCTAAGACTCTGATAAAGCTTTCTGTTACTGCCGCAGATGACAACGAGGTATTCGTCATCTTTTAAAATCTTTGTCATTTTGCGTGCGATAACCTTCATAGGTCCGCATCCCATACTTCCGCACATCAGGAGAATTACACGTTTGTTTGCGGGAATGGAAAGCTCCCGCTTGCTTTCCTCCTTGCTTAAAGAAGTATGCACTTTTTTGCTGACGGGTATACCGCCTGCAAAAAGCTTATGCTCAGGTATTTTATGTGCGGTAAAATCCCCTTTCAGACTTTCGTGGGGGATAATATAATAGTCAAGGTCGCTGTAGCAGACACCGGGACTGCAGGTGTAGTCTGTTGACACGAAATACGTTTTATCAAGGGTGAGTTTGTATTTCTTAACTGCACGTGTAAGCGTCATTGCAGAAAACGGGTGCGTACAGATGACAGTGTCGAAATTCCCCTCATCAACTTTTTTTATAAGCTTTCTGGCGCCCTTGGTAATAGCCTCATAAAGCCTTGAACGCTTATGTCTGCCGTCAGTAAGCTCTGCCGCCTTATAACCAAGACCGAAAAGTGTGGGAGCTTTTTTATAAAGACGCACGTGCCATTTTGAAATAAAGTTAGATGCCTTCGGTGACAAAAATGCCAGTGAATCTGCAATCTCGCAATATATGTTTGCTGCATCAAAAGCTTCTTTAATTGCTCTTGCGGCACTGTTGTGCCCTTCGCCGGTATTGCAGGTAAGAATTAAAGCACGCATACAAAAGCTCCTTCGTAGAAAATCATCCTATTAATTATATCATATCAAATAGTAAAAATCAATGAAAATTATACGGAACTATTTTATTCCCGCACACATCAAAAATATAGCCATGTGATTTAAGAAGATCGGCAAGGGCAAAGGAATTTTCTATCCTTTGCTCACTACATAAAGCGCAAAGCCCCTGATGCCCCTCGTGGTGGAAATCGGTGCCGCCGCTTATGATAAGGCGGGGATTTTCCTGCGCCGTTCTTGCCGCAAGGGAAACGCAGGAGTTATGATGCGGATGCATATTAAAGACCTCAATTCCGTCAAGGATATTGATGTCTTGCAAAAAGCAGGGATGTCTGTAAGGATGTGCCTGCAAAATGACATTTTTATCGTTTTTGAAGCCTTTATAAAATTCTTCGTAACTCCCGAAAATATAGTCATAGGCACTGTAGGCATCTTCTTCGCTTGTTCCGTATACAAGGTATTCGTTAGTGCTTTCAGGAAAACGTATTTCAAGACCAAAAATCACGTCAAAGCCTACCTCGTCGCCGTATTTTTTCGCTTCGAAAAAATCGTGCAGATAAAACTCCATAAAATCTTCTTTGGATGTGAAGTTACGAAGAACCGTCAAACCGAAATGGTTTGTAATTGCAAAGCCCGAAAAACCAAGCTCCATATAACGGTCAACGCATCCCCTTGGGTCAATATCGCCGCATTTACTTACGGGGGAGGTATGAACGTGAAGATCATATTTATATTTGTAATCGGATATATTCATAGATAAAACCTCCGTTAAATAAAGATAGTCGCAACCTGATGGTAGCGACTATCCATGTAATTATTTGTCCATATTGAACTTCTTTCTGAATTTTTCAACACGACCGCCTG
>JAZRQT010000173.1:0-1921 GCA_045650105.1 Clostridia bacterium
CCCGATGTACTTAATATTATGCTTCAAATCTTAGATGACGGCAAAGTTACAGACAGTCACGGTAAGGTAGTAAGCTTTGAAAACACTGTTATCGTTATGACAAGCAACGCAGGAAGTGACTGGAAGGGTAGTGGCATTGGCTTTGCAGAAAGCATTGCAAAGCAAAATAAGGATAAGGTGCACCGTGCCCTCAAAGCTATTTTCCGTCCTGAATTCTTAAACAGAATTGATGAAATCGTAGTGTTTGACGAGCTTTCAAGGGATGAAATGGCAAAAATCCTTGACATAATGCTCGGCGAGCTTTCCGATATGCTTGACGGCAAGGGAATAACCCTCGTTGTAAATGACGATGTAAAGGACATATTGTTAGATGAAGCGATAAAGGAGCATCTTGGAGCAAGACCGCTCCGTCGCCTTATCAGTCGCAGAATTGAAGATAAGCTTTCAAATATGATTATAAGCGGTGTATATAAGGACACGATAAAAATTTCACAAAAAGACGGAGAGATTGTCTGTGAGTAAAAATATACTTTTCGTATATTCCGGTATTCTTCAAAAAGAAACCTTTGAGCAGTGCGAGGTTATATTAAAAGCCGCTTTAAAGCGTTTTAGAAGGCGTGCTGACTTTGCGTATATGCAGTTTGACTTTTCGCCGCTCGGCTATGCTCTTTCGGAAAAAACGCTTTTATCTGTAATAAAAAATTTTGATGTGGTTATATGGGACTCATTTGAAGCGCCACGTGAAAGCGAGCTTAATTTAGTCGTAAAAAGCCTCGGCGTTTTCGCCGAGGTTCATAAAATAGATGCAAGCACGCTTCTTGCCCCTCTTTCACATAGACAGGTTTCATTTGACAGTGATATTCTCTCTGAAACTCACTCTCTTTCCGAGGAAAATCTGCAAAAAACTGCAAAGCTTGCCGTGACACTCTCAAAGCAACAGAAAAAGGCTATTACACTGTGCTTTGATTATGAAAATACTCTTTACGGGAAAATACTTTGCCGTGAATTTGAAAAGGCGCTCCCTCTGCACGGAAGAATTGAAATAAATGAACTTTCATACAATGAATTTTTATGGAAGTGTGCATCCTATGTACCTGATTTTCCGTTTCTTCTGACGAGCGAAAAAGAGGCAGAGATTGTACGTCTTAATCTTTGTGCACTAAAAAAATTTCCTGTGGGCTACACTGTATGGCACGCAGACAATCTGCGCCTTTATAAAAGGGAAAGCCTCCCATATGAGAAGATGAATAACTCCCCCGTTGCAGGACTTCTCATTGCCTGTGCAGAGGCTATAGACAGAGAGCTTGGATATAAAAACGTAGGTATGCATCTTAAAAGAAGTGTTGCTCTCGCCCTTGAAAAATACGCTTTTAATCCAAGAGAGGATTTTGCAAACGAAGTTCTCTTCCTGATTAACTCACGTATAAGAAAGAAAAAGGAAAACTGATATGATACTCAAAATAAAGGACTTTGTTCCTGAGCATACATTTGAATGCGGACAGTGCTTCAGGTGGGATAGGCAGCCTGACGGAAGCTACATAGGAATTGCCAATTCTCAGGTTGTGAGGATTAGTGCAAATAATGACGGAATACTCATTGACGGTTGCACAGATAAGGACTATGAACTCTTCTGGCGAAAATACCTTGATATAGACCGTGATTACTCCCATATAAAAGCATCCGTAAACGTTAATGAAACAATGGATAAGGCAATAAAGTTTGGCAGTGGGATAAGGATTTTGCGTCAGGATTTTTTCGAGGCACTTATTTCCTTTATAATATCACAGCGAAGCTCCATTCCCAAAATAAAAAGCTGTGTAGAAAAGCTCTGCCGCCTTGCAGGAGAGGAAATATCCTTTGACGGTAAAACGTATTATACCTTTCCCGATGCGCATCGGGTTTCTTCCCTTTCGGAAGAAGA
>JAZRQT010000174.1:0-6456 GCA_045650105.1 Clostridia bacterium
CCTCCGTAATATCGTTACGCACACCGTTATCTATACCGTATTTTTTAACGGCTGCAATAAGGGATGATATTACATCCTTTCTAACCTTATCCTTTGCCTTCATAGCGGCAATCATATCTTTCTGAAGTTCCTGAAGTGTCATTTTTAAAAAATCCTTTCTATGTTTTATTTTTCTAAGGGGATTGTTAAGGGTGTTCCCTTAACATAAATTTCGTTAAAACCGGGGGCGTGTACCTCGGTTTTAACACCTATAAAGGGCTGGCACGGTGAGTGCCGCGCGAGCGAAAGCCCTTACCTCGAAAGAGAATGTTTTGCTTGCAAAACTTCTTTTTCGAGAGGCGTCAGTTTGGCATCAACCCACTGTTAGCCATACTTACAAAAATTTCAGGGGATGCGGCAATAATATGGTCAATAACACTTATACCGATTCCCTCAAGCAACGGACATAATGAATTTGTCAGCAGTCTGTCCTCCTCCGACGCATAAGCCGTTGCGGCAGGGTGATTGTGTGCGAGAATAACGCTCTCTGCATTATGCCGCAGTGCACATTCAATAACCTTTCTCGGATGCACGTCTGCACGTGAAACTGTACCCTGCTCCAAAAGCTCAAACGCAAGAACACGCCTTTGCGCATCAAGGCATATTACACCGAAAACCTCGTTTTTAAGACAGCCTATCGTAGAACATACGAAAAGCCCTGCGTCCTGAGAATTTTGAAGTGTCTTTTTATCCCTGACCAGAAGGCTCGTATAAAACTGCGAAATATGCGGAATTAATTTTATAAGTGTCGCTGTATGCTCCCTCACGCCGTCAACTGTGCAAAGCTCCTGGATAGAAGCATTAAAAACAGAATTAAGCGTGGAAAACTTTTCAAGAAGTCTGTGCGCAAGAGGGTTTGTATCGCCCTGCGGAATTGCATAATAAAGGAGAAGCTCCAGCACCTCATGGTCTTCAAAAGAGCCGAGCCCCTCATTTAAAAATCTGTTTTTTAATCTTTGTCTGTGACCTGTATGCATAATATCACTTGCCCGTAATTTCTAAAAATTCTTCTTTCGTAATCAGTGCGTTAAGCGCATCAATCAATGCCGATACGCTGATTTTTTGCGGAATGGAAAGGCGCTTACACAGCGTTTCTCTCGCAATTGCGCTCTGTGGTGCGCCGTAAAGTCCCGCATCAAATAAATCATTTTTTGTAATCTTTTCGCCCTTATCTTCGGGGGAGGAGTAATGTGACAGTACCTCTTCAAGCGTTTTTTCATCTATGCCCTCAACGCCGAGCTTACCCTCCTTGGAGGGTAAGCTCTTTCTGCGTTCTTTGCCGAAAATTTCAGGAATATATGCCTGACGGACATCGCCTTCGTTTACAAAACCCTTTATATGGTTTCGTATCATAAAGCCTGCCCTGTCAGAGTCTGTCAGAATCAGAAGACCCCGCTTTTTTGCAAGGTTGCGTAAAAACTCACGCTTTTCCTTGTCCTTAAAAATGCGAAATCCCTCTGTCGTAAAAATGGGGGAGGAACAGACACGTTCCAGTCTCATTTTATCATATTTGCCCTCTACAATGATGGCTTCTTTTATATTTATCATCAGTTTGTTTCTATAAGACCGTAGTTACCGTCCTTGCGGCGGTACACAATGTCAGTGGTGTTTGTCTGTGCATTACGGAATACGAAGAAGGAGTGACCTATAAGGTTCATCTGCAGTACAGCCTCCTCCGCACTCATCGGCTTCACCTGATGGGTTTTGGTTTTAACGATTTTAATTTCGGATTCATCCTCCAAAGCATCTGTACCGAAATCAAATTCCTTGTTAACACCTTCACGGAGCTTTTTCGCAAGACGTGTTTTGTTTTTGCGAATCTGGCGCATAATAGACTCAACAATTTCATCTGTTGCGTTATAAACCTCTTCGTTGCGCTCCTCCGCACGGTATATCATATCAGGAGTGCGGATTGTAACTTCAACAATCATTTTATCTTTTTGAGTGCCTACAACAATGTCGGCAGAAACGTCATCATCAAAGAACTTTGAAAGCTTGTCTACTTTTTTGATAATCATTTCTTTCTTTTCAGTGCCGAGCTGTACTTTTCTCAAATAAATGTTAGTTTTCATATGTGCCCCTCCTTAAAATAGTTGTAGTAAAGGGAATTGTCCCTTTATTAATTATATTATACTATATACAGTGTGTTTAGTAAATAAAAAAATTAAAAATTGCATAAATTTTGTTTCTGATAAAATTCCGCTTTGTTGACATCAAAGAGATATCTTGCTATAATAAACACACAGATATTTTCGAAAGAAGAGGTTACCTATGAAATATAATGTGAAAGTGAAAAAGCTTACCCAAAGTGCAATAATCCCCACCTACGGAACGGAATTTTCTGCAGGGGCGGATCTTTATGCCTGCACCCAGGCGCCGATAATAATTAACCCGCACGAAACGCAGATGATACATACGGGAATTGCTATGGAAATTCCTGTGGGCTATGCAGGTCTTGTATATGCACGCAGCGGTATGGCGGCAAAGCGCAATCTCGCACCTGCAAATAAGGTCGGCGTTATTGACAGCGATTACCGTGGAGAAATTATGGTTGCACTTCATAACCACGGGGAAGAGGCGCAGACTATTGAAAACGGGGAGCGTATTGCGCAGCTCGTTATAGCGCCATATATCACGGCTGATTTCATACTGGCAGATGACCTTGACGAAACAGTGCGTGGCGAAGGGGGCTTTGGCTCGACGGGAACGAAATAAAAAAAGGCTGACATTGTCAGCCTTTTATCGTTCCTCCTCCAACTACCGTGTCTCCGTCATAAAGAACAACTGCCTGTCCTTTTGTGATGGCGCGCTGTGGCTCATCAAATTCGATACGGATTGTGTCTTTGTCAAGCTGCACTGCCGTTGCATTTTGTTCCGTATGGCGGTAGCGCACCTTTGCCTTTACCCTCATAGGGGTGTATAGATTATCGACACTGATCAAATTTATATCGTTTGCAGTAAGAGTTTTTGTAAACAGCTCTTCGTGATTGCAAAGGACAACTTCATTTTTATCGGTATCAATCTGTTTTACATACATCGGTGCAGGAAGGGCAAGACCAAGTCCCTTGCGCTGACCTACTGTATAGCGGATAATGCCTTTGTGTGTGCCGAGAATATTTCCATCTGCATCTACAAAATCCCCTGACGGGTAGGTTTTACCCGTATATCTTTCTATAAAGTCGGTATAGTCTTCTCCTTTTACGAAGCATATATCCTGGCTTTCTTTTTTTTGTGCATTTACAAGGGCGTTTTCCTCGGCAATAATGCGCACCTCGTCCTTTGTCATTTCACCGAGCGGGAAATATGTGCGTGCAAGCTGCTCCTGCGTTAAGGAATAGAGGACATAGCTCTGATCCTTTGACAAATCCTTAGCCTTTTTTAAAAGGTATCTTTTACTGTTTTCATCATATTCAATCCGTGCATAATGCCCCGTTGCAATGTGCGAGCAGTCTAAAACCTCTGCCTCTTTAAAAAGCCTTTCAAATTTTAAATGGCGGTTACATTCAATACATGGGTTTGGTGTGGCACCCGTTTCATATGCGTGCACAAACTTATCAACGACCTTTTCACAAAAATGCTCTGAAAAGTCATACACATAATGCTCTATACCAAGCGATGAAGCCACTTTGCGGGCATCCTCAATATCTTCTTTTGAACAGCATTTATGCTCTTCATCAAGGGCAATCTTAGTGCATTCAAGTAATTTCATTGTAGCGCCCACGCAGTCAAAGCCTTTATGCTTCATCAAAAATGCCGCAACGCCGCTGTCAACGCCGCCACTCATTGCAATTAAACATTTATCCATAAGAAATTTCCTTTAAAATTGTTTTTAATATATAAATCCAATGGAAAATCGTATGCGATTTTCCCTCCGTCATTTCGAATTTCGAACTTCGAATTTCGCATTACGATCCTACTCTTTCTTCACATTTCCCACTGCCGTCACTACTCTGTATCCTGCCGCCTCCACCCTTTTTTCAAGCAAGGCTCGGCTTTGCGCCGCCTCTTCACCCGTGGAAATTTTATTGTCGTATAAATCATAAAGCTTTCTATAGCTTTGCGGTGACAGATTGGGCATAACTACATTTGCCCCTGCACGAAGACCCATTTCACGTCCCTCGGGATGCAGTGTACCGAGCGCCGTGGTTGAGGGGATAAGTGCATACGGGAACATATGGCGCAGTATTGCGATAAGGCGAACAGTAAGCTCCACACTGCCGCTCTGATAGCTTGAAAACGGAGTTTCCCTGTGCACGATATACGGACCTATTCCTATCATATCAGGCTGTAATTCAGAAAGGAAAAATAAATCCTCAATAATATTGTCAAGCGTCTGAAACGGCGCTCCAACCATAAAGCCGCTTCCAACCTGATAACCGATTTTTTTAAGGTCATAGAGGCAGCGTTTACGTGTTTCAAGGTGCATTGTATCGGGATGAAGCTTGTTATATAAAATATCATTCGCCGTTTCGTGACGAAGCAGATAGCGGTTTGCACCCGCCTTGAAATAGGCAAGGTAGCTGTCATAGGATTTTTCACCGATAGAAAGAGTAATGGCACAATCGGGAAATTCTTTTCGTATGGTGCTGACAATATCGCATATCCGTTCATCTGTAAAATACGGGTCCTCACCGCCCTGCATTACAAACGTACGGAAGCCAAGCTCATACCCCTCACGGCAGCAAGCAAGAATTCCTTCCTTTGAAAGTCTGTAACGCTTTGTATTAGTATTTGCACACCGTATACCGCAGTAGTAGCAGTTGTTTTTGCAGTAGTTGGTAAACTCAATAAGACCTCTTATATATACGTCATCACCGTAAATTTTTCGGCGTATTTCGTCAGCTGATTTAATAAGGGGGGCATCAAAGACATCTGATGAAAGAAGCTCATAAAATTCCTGATGCGAAAGTGTTCGTTGTGTCTTTAATTTTTCTACAAGATTTGTCATAAAAAATCCTCCCCTCAAAATACTCCATCATATATTTTATACTCCTATAATAATATTGTCAAGCAAACAAAGATTTATTTGTATTGACGGTTTAAAAAATTGTGATATAATTATAATAAGTATAATAAAGGAGGTTACGTGATGATTATTTCAGATACTGTAAAATACATCGGCGTGAATGACCACGACGTTGATTTGTTTGAAGGTCAGTACACTGTTCCAAACGGAATGTCGTATAATTCCTACGCAATTATTGATGAAAAAATTGCAATTATGGATACCGTTGATGCACACTTTACGCACGAATGGCTTGACAATATAGAGGCGGTGCTGAGCGGCAGAAAGCCCGACTATCTTGTTGTTCAGCATATGGAGCCTGACCATTCGGCAAATATTTTTAATTTTGTAAATACTTACCCTGATGCAAAGATTGTATCATCATCAAAATCTTTTGTAATGATGAAGCAGTTTTTCGGTACGGATTTTGCTGATAAGCAGATTGTTGTGGGTGAGGGGGACACCCTTTCACTTGGTGCACACACACTTACGTTTGTAACTGCGCCTATGGTGCACTGGCCCGAGGTTATTGTCACATATGACAGCCTTGATAAAATTCTGTTTTCAGCAGACGGCTTTGGAAAATTCGGCGCACTTGACGTCGAGGAGGATTGGGCGTGTGAAGCACGCAGATATTATATCGGCATTGTCGGTAAATACGGTGCGCAGGTGCAAAATCTTCTTAAAAAGGCGGCAGGTCTTGATATAGAGGTTGTTTGTCCGCTTCACGGTCCTGTGCTTAAAGAGAATTTAGGATATTACCTTGACCTTTATAATACGTGGTCAAGCTATGAGGCGGAAAGTGAGGGTATTGTAATTGCGTATACCTCCGTTTACGGAAATACGAAAAAGGCAGTTATGATGCTCTCGGAGAAGCTTAAGGAAAACGGATGTCCCAAGGTTGTTATCCACGACCTTGCCCGCACAGATATGGCGGAGGCGGTTGAGGATGCATTCCGTTACAGTAAGCTTGTTCTTGCAACAACAACCTATAATGCAGATATTTTCCCGTTTATGCGTGAATTTATAGAAAATCTTACTGAGCGCAATTTCCAGGGCAGAATGGTGGGAATTATCGAAAATGGAAGCTGGGCGCCCCTTGCCGCAAAGGTAATGCGTGAAATGCTTTCAAAGAGTAAGAATATAACGTATACTGAAACTACAGTAAAAATTATGTCTGCATTAAGTGAAGAAAGCACGCAGTCGCTTAATGCCCTTGCAGATGAGCTGTGTCAGGAATATCTTGCACAGAGAAGTGAAACTGCAAACAAGAATGATATGTCAGCACTCTTCAATATCGGCTACGGTCTTTATGTTGTGACGTCAAACGACGGGAAGAAGGATAACGGCTTAATCGTTAACACTGTTACGCAGGTAACAGATTCGCCAAACAGAATAGCCGTTACAATTAA
>JAZRQT010000175.1:0-1833 GCA_045650105.1 Clostridia bacterium
CCTCGGGCTTAAGAAATACCCGTTTTTTTGCCCAAAGTTATATTTTTGTCTGCATGGTTGTGCGCACATACCACGATTACCGCTCCTGCCACCGATAAAGGAGGACATCAGGCATTTTCCTGAAAAGCTGATACATAATGCGCCGTGCACAAATGCCTCCAGCTCTGCATCGGTATTTTCGTGGATGTGTCGGATTTCCTGCATTGAAAGCTCCCTCGCAAGTACGACACGTGAAAATCCCATTTTAGTAAGAGCCTCGACATCATAAATATTACACGCAGTGAGCTGAGTACTGGCATGAAGCTCCATTTCAGGGCAAACTGCGTGGGCAAGAGTCGCCGCACCAATATCCTGAATTATAAGGGCATCGACCCCTGCATTTGCCGCCTTTACAACTGCATTCTCATATGTTTTAAGTTCCTTGTCATTTACAAGTGTATTGAGTGCAAGATGCACACGCACGCCCCTTATATGGCAGTAGCGGACTGCCTCCTCCACCTCTTCCCAGGTAAAGTTCTGGGCATTCTTTCTCGCACTGAAGGATTGCTCCCCTATATACACTGCATCGGCGCCGTTTTGCACCGCTGCGCAAAGTGCCTCCCACCTTCCGGCAGGGGCAAGAAGTTCTGTATTTTTATTATTTTTCATACCCAAACACAAAAAGCACGCTCCCGACAAAAGACATATTCTGCAGGAACGCACCTTTTTCCCTTTTAATATTTTTTATTTTTCAGCTCTGTTTCAAGCTTGACAACATTCATTTTAAGCGACTGATTTTCTGCACGCAGACGATTAAGCTCCGCATTCATTTTGTCAAGTGCAAGCTTACTTCCCCCTGCCTCTTCAGCATATTTTAAAAGCTGAGCCCTGAGTTTTTCATTATCCTCCTGCGCCTGCATATACTCATCACAGACATTCACTGCCGTAAGCACTGCCGCCATAGAGGTTGAAAGGCGCTTATCCCTTGAAATAAGCTCCCTCATTTTCTTATCCACGTGGTAGGCAACGTGACGAACATATTCCTCGTCAGCCTCACAAACTATTCTGTATTCCGCATTATTTATTTTGACAACGGTTGTTGTTCTTTTTTCTTCCACAAAATCTCGCCCTTTCACAAAGGATATAATAAAAGTATATCGCATAAAAGGACAAAATTCAACTCTTTTTTTACTGCATATTAAAATTAATCAGTTGTTGCTTGTAAAATCGGTTTTCTTGTGTTAGAATGTTCTTTAACAAACAAAAGCTTTATTCCGCACCATACAAATGCGCCCATTATGGCTACACAGAACGCATTTTTCAAAAATAGTGAAAGAACCGCCACAGGGAAAAACAGTGCAAGGCGTTTTGGCGAGGGATATGCAATAACCGCTGCACCGCATGATATAAGTATTCTTAGAAGCAGTGTAAAATCCTTCCCGGTGGCATTTATTATAATGGCGCAGATAAGCGTTCCTATGGGAATTTCCCACACAAGAGAATTATCAAGACGGGTAAAAAGGATTAAGCACACAAAAGGCGCAAAGCCTAGCCATATATCGCTGATACCTAAAACACGGCAAACTATATAAGTTAATATAAAATAAATTATTTTTTTCATAAAAATACCTCATTTCATATTTAGTATTAAACGTGGGGAATAATATATACACATTATTTTTCGGAGGTTTTTATTTTGCACGAAACAGAAAGAGAAATTGAAAAGGTTATACTGTGCGGCGTTCATACGGGCGCATTAAACACACTTGACGATACAACTGAAGAGTCTATGGCAGAGCTTTATGAGCTTGCCAAAACTGCGCAGGCTGAGATTGTGGGCGAAATGCTGCAAAA
>JAZRQT010000176.1:0-1917 GCA_045650105.1 Clostridia bacterium
GTTGAGCCAACTGCCGCAAGGTCATTCTTCCCTGCAAATTTGCCGACAACAACCATATCTGCCGCATTATAAAGCGTTTGCAGAACACCTGCCAGCATAATCGGTATTGCAAATTTAATAATGTGCTTAAAAATACTGCCCCTCGTCATATCTACAGTGTGCTTATTCATAACAAAACGCCTCTTTTCGCCTTCCACTATACTCCCCCTTCATAGGAAAGTCAAGCAGATTTAAAATATATTTTGATTGTTTTTTTGCTTTAATGAAACATAGTGTTTTTTATTGACGAAAACTTTTTAAGAACCACGCATCTTTTGACAAAAATTACCATATGTTAGATGTTAAAATATATGCAGATGTTTTCTGAAAGGATGATTTACAAATGAGTAAACTTAGACTTAAACCGCTTAAAAAGCGTGAAAAAGAAAAGCGCAGCTTTGATAAGGAGAATTTCTCCCTGCCGCTTGCAAAATTTATTACTCCGCAGCTTACGCTTAAATTCATATGCGCATTCCTGCTTTCCAAAACGGCCTTTATCGGCGGGGCAAGACCTCTGGGATTTTCCCTTTTTGCATCAAGCTTTGCCTCGGGCGGTGCGTACGTCTGCGCACTGGGTGCTATCCTCGGTCTAATATTTTCGGGGACAAGCCTGCTTAACATTGGAAAGTACATAATTGCAATAATAATGTTCTCTCTTATAGAAGAACGCTTTCTTCCCGAAAAACTTAAAAATATTAAAATAAACTCGATTATAAGTGCGCTCTGCGTACTTCTTTCGGGTTTTTTCCTGCTTTTTGCCGATATGACAGTCGGCGGCTATCCTCTGCTTTATGACAGCGCAGTGCTTATTGTAGAATGTGCAACCGTATGGGCGTGTGTGACGGCATTTCGGATTGCAATGCCCCTCGTATTCAGCCTTCGTCTTCGCAGAAGTCTGAGTGCGGAGGAAACCGTCTGCCTTGCCCTTTTCGCAGGCGGTGTTCTATGCGGTTTCGGTACATGGGGCATCGGCGGAGTTTTCAGCATTGCAGGAACTCTGTGCGTGTTATGTGTGTTGTCATTTGCAATTGCCTTTGGCCCTCTTCACGGTTCATGCGCAGGTATAATTATGGGACTTGTATGTTGCCTTGCCCGTGGAAGGATTGATGCGTGCGCCGCTTCCTTTGCTCTTTCCGGTCTTTGTGCAGGTTATTTTTCAAGGCGTGGAAAATGGGCATCGTGCCTATCCTTTGTTATGGCAAATGCCGTTGTTACCATTCTCTCAAACGGCTCTACAGAGGTTCTTATAAACATTTTTGACACTGCCGTTGCTGCAGCCATTCTTTACGCTATGCCGCAAAAGGTTTTTGATACAATAAGTCATTTTTCAGGCACATCACATCCTGCTTTTTCCCTTGCAGCAAGCAGGCTTCAAACAGCACATTCTACAATAAACGATTGTGAAAAAAGCTTTAAACGGATTTTTGAGCTTCGCAATAATAACGAGCTTAACACCCTCGCTCTTTACAGACGCACGGCACGAAATGTCTGCTCAAGCTGCGGACTTAGAAAATACTGCTGGGGACGTGATATAAAGGCAACCAAGGAGGCAATGGACTTTCTCAGCACAAGCCTTAAAAGCGGCGAGAGTGTTACCCCTGAAAACGCACCGCCCCACTGCCTGCGTAAAGAGCAGTTTGTTGCAGAGTTTCTCCGCATGTTCGAGGTATATAAAAATGACTGTATGTGGACTGAAAAAATAAGCGAATTTCGGGGGGCAGTATATGACAGCTTTAACGGCATTGCAGAAATCTTAGGTAAAAGCGCCAACGCACTCCTTACTACCCCTGAATGTGACAGTGTTGCTGCAGATGACATCCGCTACAGGCTCCGCAAGGAGGGGATATTAGCACACAGTGTGTATGTAAGCGGCAAAAA
>JAZRQT010000177.1:0-4677 GCA_045650105.1 Clostridia bacterium
TGTTTATTTGTTTTCGAGATATTCGTTAATCTTTGCAACAAGTGCGTCTGCATCTGCCCCGTGTACTGCGCAAGCCTCCTCGATAGACTCACCGCTTGCAGAAGGGCAACCCAGACAGTGCATACCTATTTCAAGAAAGAATGGTGCTGTGCCCTTGTCCATTGTCAGAACATCCAGAATAATAGTGTCCTTTGTTACCTTTGCCATAAAAACACCTCCCGATGACTATTATATACCATTAAAAAGAAATTTACAAGATATTTTAATTAAACTTTCCTGAAAAATCTTTTTCGGGAAAAAGTGTTTCTATTTCTTCCTTTGTCATTCGTGTAAGGAAGAGATAATCCTTATTTGCCTCATCCTTAATCTGGTAGACGGTATAACGCTTGTCCTGACTTATATATCTGCTCGGCGCAGTGTGTGCATATTCAATCAGTCTTTCAAGGTCTTCCTGATTTTCAATCTTTATAATATCCCTTTCTTCCTGCTTTGAGCTTAGAGGCTCTCCTGCTGCTATATCCAGTGCTTCCTGAGCGAAGGGAAACCTTTCCCCTTCCTTACAGATGTATATAAAGCCCTCATTCTTTATTTTTACCATTTCCCAGTAGCCGTTATCCTTTATCCACTGCACTGTGCGTTTGTAATTTGGGTTTACGTTCAGATGCAGGTATCTGACCTTTATACGCTTTCCGTCATCATCTACACCCTGCCAGGTGTTGTTATACCCCTCTTTTTCATCATTAACAATAAAGTCAAGTTCTATATTAAAGTTCCATGCATTATTATAAAGCTCATCATAATCAAGCTCCATAATATCAGCCTTTACACAGTCATTAAGCGCAGCAAGCTTTTCCTTGTCGAAAATTTCTTCACTGCCATAATTATGATTAATGCTCGCTTTATAAATTTCCTCTGCCTCTTCAAAAACTTCCTCACGCTTCATTTTGTATTCTTCATTTTTATAGAGGGAATTCATTATTTCGTGCAGTTCATCTTCTGTTATTGGGTATCTGCGGTGAATAGTTTTTTTGTTTTCAAGCTGATATTCAATGTGGATTGCAGTTTCGCCCTGCACCTTTATACGCTGAGCCTTTGCTATCATTTTTCCGTGAATGTTAAGTGTACGGTCGATAACATCTGCATTTGCAACAAGCGGTTTTTTGTTTCTGTAATAATCATATACCGCAACACTTGTGATTTTATCCTTGGGCGGAATGTTTGTTTCAAATCCGAAAAAGCTTGTCAGCGAGAAAAGGCACATCAATACTGCAAACGCCACCGCAAAAACAAGGTAACCCTTGTAGGTATGCCATATCTTGAAAGTCTTTTTAAGAAGCATTTCACTTGCAAAATATATTACAGCGCTAACGAGTGCGACAAGGCACCAGAAAATAAATTCATTCTCATCAATAGAATCACTGAAAATTGAAAATGCTGCTATTGCGCCCATAAAGGTAATGAGATATTTGAAGATGGGGTTAAGGCACTTAAAGCCTGCAACATCCTCGGCAGTTTCCATTTTACGTGCTTTATAGAAAACTGCGCTTATAACGTAAAGCACAATTGCAATAAGGCTGAACTTTACAAAATCTGACGTATAGGACTTTGCCGTTATATGCTCGTAATTCCACGATGAAACAATATTCATTATACGTGCAGGGAAATTATTATTAATAACCCTTGTCAAAAGCTCATTCTCGCCGGCAAAGCCGTGCAGAAATTTTTCACAAACGAGGCTGAAGCCTGCCGTCAAAAGTGGAATAAAGGTATGGAAAAGAATATTCAGCACAATCATTGCAAAGCTGTTTCCCGTAAGCACCGCAACAAAGCACACGCACGAAAACATTATAAAGATACTGAATATATTAAGAAGCATCCATACTGCGCAATCACCCACGGAAAAATACTGCGAATATCCCGACAGTGAAATTATCATCAGCACTGCAGTATTAAGGATTATCGGAACAATCATCAGTGTCAGCCCCGCAAAAACAGAGGATATGTAATTTGCCGTTCTCTTTACGGGCAGGCTATGAACAAATACAGAAGTTTTCTTCGAATGGATGAAACGGAAAATAAGAAGTCCCGCAATTGTCGGCACTGCTATCGACAGCAAAATGGGAAGAAGTATATATTCATTACTTAATATTATACAAACCCGTCTGCCATTAACCATCGGAAGATACCTGTAATCATTTGAATAGTTCAGAAGAATTGACATACCCGTTATCATAAACAGAAGAATGAAATAGAGTACGCCGCCCCACAGATATCGCCTCAGAGTGGATTTATATATACCTTTATTAAACAATGATGCTCTTGAAATCATAACCCAAACCTCCTAACTCGTAAATGAATACTTCTTCTAAAGTAAGGCTTATACGCTCGCACAAAATAGGGGAAAGCTCTTTCATATTTCTGTGTGTTTCCTGTGCGTCACCACGCATAATCACGTTATAAACCGAGCCTGTCTTTGAAATATGAAGCACATCGGCATTTTCCTCAAGCTTTTTAGCACAGCTTTCATCAATTACCATCTGATATTTGTGAACACTGCCCTTAAGGTCATCGAGCGGCTTTTCTATTATCATTTTACCCTTGTGAATAATTCCTACCCAATCGCAAATATCCTCAAGCTCCCTTAAATTATGTGAGGAAACAAGCACTGTCATCTCTCTGTCTGTAACATCTGCAATCACAAGATTAAGCACCTGCTTACGCATAACGGGGTCAAGTCCGTCAAGCGGTTCATCAAGGATAAGCACCGATGGCATTGCAGAGAGTGTCAGCCAGAAAGCAACCTGCTTTTTCATACCTTTGGAAAGCTTTCTTATCTGCCTCTTTTCATCAATTTTGAAAATTCCCTTTATCGCCTCATAGCGCTCCATATTAAATGACGGATAAATGTCACGGTAAAAATGTGCCATCTGTTTAATAGTGTATGTACTGTAATAAAACCAGTCATCTGCAATAGAGAGTACACTTTCCTTTATTTTATTATTCTCATAAACCTTTTCGCCGTCTATATAAATTTCACCGTCGTCAGGCTTTAATACACCGTTTATATGATTTATTATCGTTGTTTTTCCTGCACCGTTAGGGCCTACAAGTCCATAAATGGTGCCTTTTTTTACATTAAGTGAAAAATCATCAAGTACTTTGAAATCATCAAAATACTTGCTAACATTTTTTACCTGTATCATTACTCTTCCTCCTTTTCAATGCTAACTACAAGGCTTTGAATAGCTTCCTTTGTTTCGCCAAGATACCTTAGCTCCCTTATTATCGATGCGAGGTTTTCGTAAAGCTCCTCCTTGCGGCGGCTGTCCTCTGCCCGAGGTGCTGATGCCACGAAATTACCTTTTCCCTTTACACTGTAGATAAAGCCTGCATTCTCCAGTTCCTTATAGGCTTTTTGCACTGTGTTGGGGTTTACTGTCAGGCTTATGGAAAGCTCCCTCACCGACGGAAGCTGTTCGTCAGGCTTTAAAATTCCGCTTATTATGAGACCCCTAAAGCCGTCCTCAATCTGCTCATGAAGTGTGCGCCCATCCTTGTAATCTAAATTTATCATCCTCTCACCTCCGTTCTTCAGCTTGCACAAACTGTATTACTTGTATTAGTACAGTTAGTATAGCATTGAAAATTTATCTTGTCAATAGGTTTGGTGAAAAATTATTTCACTCCATAATTTTCAGAAAAAAGTGTTGATTTTTTCAACTTAGTATAATATAATAAATGTATTGAGCCGATGTGATGGAATTGGCAGACGTAACGGACTCAAAATCCGTCGGTGGCAACACCGTGCGGGTTCGACCCCCGCCATCGGCACCAGAAAAAAGACATCTTTGGATGTCTTTTTTCAGTTATATTTGCCTACGGAAAGTTATATTGCTACGCAGTTATATTCGGCTTACGCCGAGTGATATCGTGCTTCGCACAGTTAAAAGGCAAATATAATAATACTGCAAACGGAGTTTGTAATATCACTTTTGATTTATCAAAAATATCACTCCAACGAAGGCAGGAATATCACTAACAATAAATACCCCTATAGTTCGGTTTTCCCAGAAAACCACAGTTATCCTCGTAAGAGGGTGACTGTGGTTTTTTATTGTTAAAAAAAAGGGGGGGTGATCCACACCAAAAGCGACACGTTCCCAAACTGTTATTGGGGAGAGAAAACACAAGGGATTAGTAGGTATAATAAGTCCAAAAACTTGATTTATAACAGTTTTTCAAGTATAATGGAATTAACAAAAAAGGTATAACAGAAACAACCCCATTTATATGTAAGGAGGATTTGGTATGAAAAAGAAAACTATTATAATATCTATGTTAGTGGCAATAACACTCTTAATTTCATTAGTTGCTATCTATTTTATAGGTAGTGGATTTTCAAAAATGACTAATGTGGCTTTGCATGATTATTCTGTGTCAGAGGATGGAACAGAGATTACCCTTAATACAACAATCATTACTTCTATTGGACATACAAGAGGTTTTAAGGATAATGGTGGTGGAGTAAAACCACATTATCTAACATTTTATTCAACCTTTGGTGGTATTAATAGTGAATGGGGTGCAAAAAGTGAACATACCTTAATATTAGATAAAAATGATAGTGAAATATACTTCAATCGTGCAGATGGTGGTTATGAACTTGTTTTACAAAAA
>JAZRQT010000178.1:0-18364 GCA_045650105.1 Clostridia bacterium
TTCTGAAAGCTCAGGAAGTGTAACGGTATGCTCAGGAGAATATAAAATAACCTCACACTTTCCGTATGAGGGCGCTGTTTTATAAATAGCGGTTTCCACATCATCCATCACGGGCGGATTTTGTGAAAGTGCGGGAAAATCATTGTCATATTTTAAAACATCAAAGGATGCCAACGTAATTCTGACAAGTAAATCACTCCATTATATGTTTTTTGTCAACACTGACAAAAATTCACTGTAAAGGGCCTGGGGGTCGTTTTTGAAGGAAGCGCACATTTTTTTTGCCATTATTTCATCGCCCACGGAAAGCGAAACAGAAAGCATTTCGTAATTTCCTTCGAGAATTCCCAGTGAAACCTTATATTCAATATCATTTATCTTTTCGTAATCAGCCTTTATGCTGAGCGCATTTTTAAGCTCCTTGATTTTAAGCTTAATTGAACGCAGAAGCCTCTCCCGTACGGTTTTGGGAATTCTCATATGAAAGAATTCGAGCGCCTCATTCCCTTTTTTAGTGAGAGAGTAAAATTTATCGCTGTCCTGTGTGTAATATGTAACAAACTCTTCCTTCTCAAGCTCAAAGAGCTGCTCCTCCAAATCAAAATAGTTCACAAACGGCTGCAGCATCAACGTGTCAACTATAAAAGAATTGGGGACGGGCATTTTAAAACTGTCGATAATAAAAAGCGTAATCAGCTTCACATCTATCTTATCATCAAAGCAGTAATCCAAAATAAAACCCTCCCCAAAACATATTACATATTGTCCATATCGCTATACATTTCATCCTCTATGTTAACAAGCTCCCCTTTTTCATCAATGATGAGCGAGGGCTGCTCAAACTGTGACGGAAACGCCTTTGCAACAATAAAGTTAATAACAACAAGTGCCACAAAAATAACAATAGACTCAAATATTATACCCACTGCAAATACACGCAAAAACTCATATGGTGTGTTAAGCGGAACACCTGATTTTGAATAGTTTTTAAGGTATTCAATTACGGGGTAGTTTATAAATACTCTGTAAATAACAGCCATCAAAAGGATGTTTACAACAACTGAAACAAAAAATCTGGTTGCAAAAACCTTTGCAAGTAAATCCTTAAAAAATCCGCGCCAGCGTGTGCCAAACCACATTGGCTTAAGTCTGTAGAGGATAAATCCGTGCATAAAGCCCGCAACGCACGCACCGATAACATATCCTATAAAGAATATAGACCTGTTTGTTATAATTCGTACTATACAGCAAAGTGTAACGCTGATAGCACAAGTGATTGGTCCGTAAAAATAGCCGAGCAGTGCATTTACAATAATATCAAGATTGGTCGTAATATACTGAACAACTTCGTTTGAGTAAAACGAAAATTCAACCGTTCCTGCAACACCTAAAAGTATGTATGTTGCAATCAAAAGAAATATTACGATAAGTGTTGATGGATTACGAAGATGCGAAAGCGATGTAGCCATCATAATCTTACAATTCTCCCAATACCTTTGAAGGGAGTCAAAGAGCATATCCTTCCTGCTGGAAAAGCCCTGGAAATCGTCCTGCCCCAAGCCATACGGATTATTTTGGGAATGTGCCGACCTTGAGGATGCAAATTCTTCGTTAAAAGGAGTTGTATCATTCTTTTTCATATATTTCCCTCCGAAATTTTGTATATATCTATTCTTATTATAAAGCATTTTACAAGCTATTTCAATACGTTTTTATAAAATTTATACTCCCATTTTTTTGCAGATAAAGGATGCTGGGCATTCATCACACTTAGGCCTTCGTGCTATGCAAAGTGCACGTCCGTGAAGTACCAGACGGTGGCAAAAATCACTGTGCTTTTCACGTGGCAAAAGAGACTCTGTATCACGCTCCACCTTTTCGGGAAGAGTTTCCTTTGTCAGCCCCACCCTGTATAAAATTCTTTTGGCATGTGTATCTATAACCATACCGCCTTTGCCGAATATATCACCCAGTACAAGGTTGGCTGTTTTTCTGCCTACACCGTCAAGTGTAAGTAAATCCTTCATATTATCGGGAACTTGGCCTTCAAAGTTTTGGATTAGTTTATTACAGCACGCAATTATATTTTTTGCCTTGTTGCGGTAAAACCCTGTGGAGCGTATAGCCTCCTCCATATCTTCTTGAGTGGCTCTGGCAAATGCGTTTACATCAGGATATTTTTTAAACAAGGCAGGTGTTACCATATTAACCCGTGCATCGGTACATTGTGCCGAAAGCTGTGTTGCAATCAAAAGCTGAAGCGGATTTTCATATGTAAGTGAGCACTGCGCATCGGGATATAAAGAGCAGAGAATGTCAAAAAATGCCTCCGCACGTTCTTTTCGTGTCATATAATCACCTTCCGAACAATATTTTATCACAAATCACTTGTTTTTCAAAGAAAAACTTTGTATAATTAAAAGAAGATAAGGGGATAGGAAAAATGCTTCAGAACGGATAAACTTAACCTGGGAGAAATCATTGATGAAGATTTTTTGCAAAGCAAAAAATCCACCAACATTTCGAACTTCGCATTTCGCATTTCGAATTTGTTATACCGTTGCCTTTTTGCGGTCTGGACTTTTTTACATCCCCGTTGAAAAATGAGGTGGAAACTATGCGCAGTCCTCTGGCAGACCGAATGCGTCCCCAGACCCTCTCTGATGTTGTTGGACAAAAACATATATTAGGCGAGGGAAAGGTGCTTTATAATATAATAGAGAGCGGCGAAATACCCAATATGATTTTTTACGGCCCGTCGGGTACGGGAAAAACAACTGTTGCAAATATTGCCGCAAAAAAAGCAGGCAAGCCGCTTTATAAGCTTAATGCAACGAATGCCTCCGTTTCTGATATAAAGGCAATGATTGCAGAGAGCGAAACGATGCTTGGTGCTCACGGCGTAATTTTATATCTTGACGAAATTCAGAACTTTAATAAAAAGCAGCAGCAGTCGCTTCTTGAATGTATAGAAAACGGCAAGGTTACGCTTATTGCCTCAACTACTGAAAATCCGTATTTTTACATATACAATGCAATTTTGTCACGCTCAACAGTATTTGAATTTATGGGAGTTGAACCTGAGGATATAAAGAATGCTCTTATGCGTGCGACAGAGCATCTTTCTAATGATTATCCCGTCATCTTGAACGAGGATGCGGCAGGGCATATTGCGCAAAGTGCCTGCGGTGATGTCAGAAAATCCCTTAATTCCTTAGAAGTTGCGCTCATGGCGGCACGTCCTGATGAAAACCAGAATGTGGTAATAGATTTGCCCCTTGCCGAGGCGGTAACAATGAAAAAAGCATTTCGTCACGACCGTGACGGGGACAGCCACTATGATGTGTTGAGTGCATTTCAAAAATCAGTTCGGGGCAGTGATGCTGATGCGGCACTTCATTATATGGCACGCCTTGTAGAGGCAGGCGATTTGCAAAGTATTTGCAGACGGATACTCGTTATGGCGGCAGAGGATATAGGTCTTGCATACCCTAATGCGATTGTAATTACAAAATCGTGTGTGGATGCGGCACTGCAGCTCGGGTTTCCTGAGGCACGAATTCCTCTTGCCCAGGCTGTAATAATGCTTGCAACGGCGCCCAAGTCGAACAGTGCCATTTGTGCGATAGATGCGGCACTTTCCGATATTTCAGACGGACTTATGGGTGAAATACCGCCCCATCTTAAGGATGCGCATTATGGCGGTGCGCAAAAGATGGGTCACGGAGAGGGCTATAAATATCCGCACAGTTATCCAAATCATTATGTAAACCAGCAGTATCTTCCCGATACACTTTTAGGAAGAACGTATTATAAATACGGCGAAAGTAAGCTTGAACAGCAGACAAAGGCATATTGGGACGAAGTGAAAAAGAAGCGTGCCGCTTCACCCGTTTCGCACTCTGACTCCGTGTAAACATTATTTCATGCGTCCCCAATTTGTGCAAATTCCTATACGATGATAAAGAAAAAATAATCGGTTGACAAAACTCAACCGATTATTTTTTCTTTATACTTCATTGTTGTGTTATAGCCTATATCATACATTTTCTGTATCTGGGCAGGGTCTCTTTCAGTGCGTTTCCAGGAGGAAGTGTCCTCCTCGGGGGCAATGAGAATAATTCTGCCTGCCTTTTCAAGCTCGAGCAGACGGTGATGTGTGTCATTATACATCTGCGTACGGTTTTCCAGTGCCTTTTTAAATTCAGGATATTTTCTGTATAAAAAGCTGCTGATGCCGATTGCAGGCTCCACCTCTTTTTCATAGCTTCGCTCACGTGTGATAATGACAATCAGCTTTTCGCATCCGTCATCAAGCGCTTTCTGAAAGGGGATAGAGTCGGTAATACCGCCGTCCATATAAAGCTTACCGTTTATTTTGATTGGCTGGAAAAGAAGCGGAAGTGCACAGCTTGCAATAACTGTCTTCCATCCTTTATCCTCGCTCGTTACGGGAAGGTATTCGCATTTACCCGTCTTTATATTCGTAAGTGCCGCAATGACCGTGCAGCCTGAATTATCATACGCCTCATAATCAAACGGCAGATGTTTATTGGGAATCTCGTCAAAAACGAATTTTAAGTTGTACAGACTGCGGTTTTTAGGGTTAAGCCAATGTTGAAGCCCCATATAGCGTTTGTCGGGAAGATAACGAAGCCCGATCTGAAGTCCACGTCCACGCTGCCCCGATACATACGATATTCCGTTGGCAACGCCTGCCGATGTCCCGATGAGGTAATCTGTTTTTACTCCTAAATCTGTAAGTGCATCAAGCGCACCCACTGTGAAATATCCTCTGCTGGCACCGCCCTCAAGCACAAGTCCTGATTTCATAGTGTGTTCCTCCAAAAAAGTTAAATGTTTATATGATTATAAAATTTCCTGAATATCTTTTTGTATTTGATTTTTAAGCATTTCAATATTTTCAAATTTAATTTCAGGACGGATAAAATCAATAAACTCGATTTCAATCTCCCTGCCATAAAGATTTTCGCAAAAAGATGGAATGTATGTTTCGCTGCGTGGTATCTCACCTCCGATGGTGGGGTTAATACCTATATTGGTAATTGCTTTATAGGTTGCAGAGTCTATATTTACCACTGTTTTATAAACACCTTTTTTAACCATTGCGCACGAGCCGTCATAGAAAACATTTGCCGTAGGAAAGCCTATCTTCCTCCCGAGGCGTTTACCCTCTGAAACCCTTCCTCTCAGAGAAAAATTGCGTCCTAAAAGAAGATTTGCCTCCTTAACATTTCCATCAAGGAGAAGTTTCCTGATGCGGCTTGAAGATATGCTTTCACCGCCGCATTCAATTGGCGCAACAATCTGTGTTTTAAATCCATACTTTTCGCCATAGCTTTTTAAAAGCTCCACATCGCCCATTCCGCCCTTGCCAAAGCGGTAGTTGTATCCGCATACTGCATATTTTACATTATATTTTTTTACAAGTATTTCGAGGATAAAATCCTCCGCACTCATATCAAGCAGCGTTTTATCTGTTTTAAGAAATTCCGTATTTGCTCCAAGTGCATTTATAAGGCGCACCTTTTCATCGTTTCCTGTAAGATAACGTGCAGCATTAGGACGCAGAATTTCAGCAGGCGCCGTATCAAAGGTCAGCGCTATGGGAGTAAGATTATTTTGTTTTGCATAATCTACAGCAGTTTGTATTATTTCCTGATGGGCAATATGCACTCCGTCAAAAAAACCAAGCGCAACAACGCAAGCTGTATTTATCATTGATAAAACCCCTTTATAAGCTTAAGACATTCTCTGTCATCTGAAATTGATGCCTCTGAAAGGGCAATAAACAAACCGTTTTCGTCATAAATACGGAAAATGTCCCCCTGCTTTTTGACACGAAAATATATCGGCACGCCGTTTTTTACCCGGTCTGCCCTTTTTTTGTCAAGATATATAGCCTCGTAGTTTTTAAATACTGTGTCAAGGGGGAGGATAGCTTTTTCTGCCTCTCCCTTTTCGCCCAGCGCAATAAGCTCGTCAGGCGTAATTGAATTTTCTATACGAAAATCACCCGATGCCGTTCTGCAAAGCTCGCTTATACAGCCGCCACATCCTAATGCATCGCCGATATCTGCCGCCAGTGTACGTATATATGTACCCTTGGAGCAATGAACACTTATTTTCACATACGGAAGCTGAATTTCCCTGATGTTAATGGAAAAAACGGTAATTTTACGTGCCTTGCGCTCAATATCTATTCCCTGACGGGCAAGGTTATAGAGCCTTTCCCCGTTAAGCTGAATTGCACTGTACATAGGGGGGATTTGCTCTATTTCTCCTACAAATGAGGAGATTACCCTTTTTATATCTTCCTCTGTTGCGTTTACGTCGTTTTTTTCAATAATTGTCCCTGCCATATCAAGCGTGTCCGTTTTTGTGCCTAAAAGGACAGTTGCATCATAGCGCTTATCTTCAGCGACGAGGAAATCTGCCGCCTTTGTTGCACTGCCTACAAGAATGGGAAGCACGCCGCATGCCTCGGGGTCAAGGGTGCCCGTATGTCCAACTTTTTTCATATTAAGCGCCTTACGCACAATGCTGACGCATCTGTGTGAGGAGCCGCCTACGGGCTTATTAAGAATTATTATTCCACAGTATTGATTGTTCATAAACATCCTTTCAAGCTTTCCACAAGCTTTCTTTCAGCCTCGTCAATAGTGACATTTTCAAAGGTACAGCCTGCAGCCTTTTTATGACCGCCCCCGCCAAAACTGCGTGCAATGGGTTCTATATTGTAATCGCCGAGACTACGCAGGTTTACACGGATTTTTCCGTCCTCAAGCTCCTTTAAAAATGCACTTATCATAACACCGTCAATGCTTCTGGGAAGCTGCGAGAGCGCATCTGTATCAGACGGCTTGGCGCCGTATTTCTGGAGTGTCTGCATTGTTATTTTTGCAGTAGCTATCATTCCGTCTTCATAAAGACAGATGGAGTTTATTGCCTCCGCCTTTAATTTAAGCTGTGTCAGGGTATTTCTTTCATAAAGCATACTGCAAAGCCATGTCGCATTTATTCCTGCATCGGTAAGTGCAATCAGAATTTCATACGTACGCTTATTTACAGATGCATATTGAAAAGAGCCTGTATCCGAGGAAATGGCACAGTAAAGATAGCTTGCAATGCACTTTGTTATTTCTAAATTTGCCGCAGTGAGCATTTCAAAAACAAGCTCGCCCGTGGCAGAGCGTGACGGCTCCACATAGGAAAGGGCGGCAAACGGGCCGCTTTGGTGATGGTGGTCAACACACACCGTATTATCATTTTGTGTGAAAAATTTGCCCCATGCTCCCATTCTGTCAGGGGCGCCTACATCAAGTGCGCAGTAACATTCATAGTCAGGCTTTTTTAAGCCTTCCTTATAAACTATAACATCAGTTTCCATAAAACCGAGGTGACGGGAAAGAGGCTCATCCGTAAAAATGTCAGCTTTTTTCCCAAGAGCACGCAGTGCACCCCTTAGTGCAAACGCACTTCCTATGCAGTCCCAGTCGGGATTTACGTGTACAAAAATGGCAACCGAGCTGCACTTTAAAAGATGCTCAATCACTTTTTTTTGCATAGCAACTACTCCTTTCAGTCGTTACTTTCAATATCGTGAAGCAGCTTATTTATATGTGCGCCGTATTCAATGGAGGTATCCTCCACAAAGGAAAACTGGGGAACACAGCGAAGCTTTATACGGCCTCCGATTTCACGTCTGATATATCCCTGGGCAGCGGTGAGTGCCTTGAGCGCATCCTTTTTTTCGTCAGCAGAGCCCATAACGCTGATATATGCCTTTGCATAACTTAAATCGCTTGTCACATTTACGCTGACAACACTTGTCATCATAGGAATTCTCGGGTCCTTAAGCTCACGTATAACACTGCTTAATTCCTTTTTTATTTCTTCAGATATTCTGTCTGTTCTTTTAAAAGACATAACATTTCCCTTCTTTCAAAAATAAGTAAATGAGAGATTTCCTCATTTACTTATTTTATCTTTATTGTAGATAATTATTAATTCGAAGTTTGAAGTTCGAAATTCGAAGTGACGGTGGGCTTTCGCTGTGCGAAAACCTTCCTTAATTTCGCATTTCTCATTTCGCATTTCGCATTTTATCTTGCGACCTCTTCCATAATGTAGCACTCTACATTGTCGCCCTCTTTGATGTCATTAAAACGTACGAAGCCCATACCGCATTCGTAGCCGCTTGCAACTTCTTTTACGTCATCCTTGAAACGCTTGAGTGAATCAAGCTCACCCTCATGGATAACGATACCGTCACGTACTATTCTTACGCTGCAGTTACGCTGAATTTTACCGTCTGTAACGTAGCATCCACCGATTGTACCTACACCGCTGACCTTGAAGGTCTGACGGATTTCTGCGTGACCGATAACAGCCTCACGGAAGGTAGGCGCAAGCATACCCTTCATAGCAGCTTCAATTTCCTCAATTGCCTCATATATTACACGGTACATACGCATATCAACCTTGTTAAGCTCTGCCGCATTTCTGCCGCCGACATCGGGACGTACGTTAAAGCCTACAATGATTGCATTTGATGCAGATGCAAGTGTAACGTCGCTTTCAGTAATAGCGCCTACTGCGCCGTGAATTACTCTTACACGTACTTCCTCATTTGAAAGCTTTTCAAGACTCTGTCTTACAGCCTCAACACTACCCTGAACGTCAGCCTTAACAATGATATTAAGGTCTTTTACATCGCCCTGCTGAATCTGGCTGAAGAGGTCATCAAGATTAACTCTCTGACGTGCCTTATTGGCATCATCTTTTATTTTCTGCTTTCTTGTTTCAACAACGTGACGTGCGGCACGCTCGTCGCTTACTACATAGAACGGATCGCCGCCGTCGGGTGTTTCGCTGAGACCTACAATCTCAACGGGGGTGGAGGGAACAGCCTCCTTAATCTTCTTACCGTGGTCGTCAACCATTGCCCTTACTCTGCCCACTGCAGTTCCTGTTACAATGATGTCACCCTGCTTAAGTGTACCGTTTTGTACAAGAACTGTTGCAACGGGACCTCTGCCCTTATCAAGCTTTGCCTCGATAACAGTACCTCTTGCCTGACGATTGGGGTTAGCCTTAAGCTCCTTCATTTCTGCGGTGAGAAGCACCATTTCAAGAAGTGAGTCAATATTTTTATGCTGTTTTGCACTAACCTCTACGCAGATAACATCGCCGCACCATTCCTCGGGAACAAGGCCGTGTTCTGTAAGCTCCTGCTTAACTCTGTCAGGATTAGCGCCGTCCTTATCTATTTTGTTGATTGCTACAATTATACTTACCTCGGCAGCTTTTGCGTGGTTAATAGCCTCTATAGTCTGGGGCATAATACCGTCGTCTGCCGCTACAACAAGGATTGCAATATCTGTAACAAGAGCGCCACGGGCACGCATTGCAGTAAACGCCTCATGTCCCGGGGTGTCAAGGAATGCAATCTGATTTCCGTTTATATTTACCATATATGCACCGATGTGCTGAGTGATACCGCCAGCCTCGCTTGCCGTAACATTTGTTGAGCGGATTGCGTCAAGAAGACTTGTTTTACCGTGGTCAACGTGACCCATTACGCAGACAACGGGGGGACGGGGAAGAAGATCCTTTTCCTCATCGGGAGCCTCTGCATCGCTTAAAAGACGCTCCTCCTCGGTGATGATGATTTCTCTTTCAACCTCTGCGCCCATATCCTCAGCAATAAGTGCCGCAACATCATACTCAATATCCTGCGTGATTGCCGCCATAATTCCAAGCTGCATAAGACGCTTTATAATTTCTGTAGCACCCACCTTGAGCTTTTGTGCAAGGTCGCCCACAGTGATTGTATCGGGAATAATGATATGAAGCGGCTGCTTCTTTTCTTCCTTTTTGGGCTTTGGCATTTCAGGCTGCCTGGGCTGATTTTTCTTTTGCGGCTGCTGCTTGTTTTTATTCTTTTTAACTCTCTGTTTATTTGTTTCCGTATCCTTGATTTCAGGGGCAAGCTCCTCTGCCTTTTCCTTTGCAAGTTGCATATCAAGGTCAACGGCATTTGTTCTTGTATCAACGTAGCGCACATTTTTTGTAGGAGTAATAACCTCATCAACTCTCTCTTCTTCGGACGCTGAAACTTCTGTGGCGTTATCCTCTTTCTCAGCCTTTTCTTTTGCCTTTATTTCCTGCTCCTTAAGAGCCTTCTCCTGATGTGCGTTTACATATTCTTCTATAGTAGAGCCGTCATCAAATTTTTGTGTATAGTAATCCATCACAACGCTCATCTCGTAAACATCGAGAGAAGCCGCTGTGCTTTTCGTAATCCCCATAACATCGGAAAGCATTTTAACAATTTCCTTACCGGGAACATTTATAGCTTTTGCTATTGCGCTGATTTTCTGTTTTGCGATCATATTTTAGCACCTCCGTAAATTTTAGACCGTATCACTCGGCACCATCTTTTTTTCGATGGCATTGGCAAAGCCTTCATCACATATTGCAATCACCGGCATATCTTTTTTTCCTGCCGCACGGCTTAAAGAAGCCTTGTCAGAGTAAAAAATAATTTTAATGCCTTCGCTCTGGCATTTGCCCTCAATGCGTCTGCGGTTGCTGGTGCCTATATCCTCCGCCGCTATAACGAGGCTTGCACGCCCTTCATTAATTGCCTTTTCTGTCATAAAAACTCCAAAGGCTGCTTTGTTTGCACGAACAGCCAGACCAATCATACCAAGTAATCTATCGTTCATTAAATCAGTTCCTTTTTAATGTTTTCTTTTAACTCGGGCGGAAGTGCAGCTTTGAAAGCACGCTCAAACGAACGCTGCTTTTCAAACCTTTCTCTACACTCGCCATTTTTGCATATGTATGCGCCCCGCCCCGGGAGCTTTCCCTGCGTGTCAACAGTAAACTGACCGCCATGTTTTACAACACGCAAAAGCTCTTCCTTAGGCTTCATTTGTCGGCATACAACGCACATTCTGAAAGGGATGGACATTTATATCTCCTTTCCGCTTTCACCGCCGTCACTCTTGATATCTATTTTCCAGCCGGTAAGTCTTGCCGCAAGACGGGCATTCTGTCCCTCTTTACCGATTGCAAGAGAAAGCTGGAATTCAGGAACGGTTACAAGTGCGGATTTATTCTTTTCATCAATTTCTACGCTGAGTACCTTTGCGGGATTAAGAGCCGCACTGATGTACTCGGCAGGGTCTTCGCTGTAAGCAATAACATCAATTTTTTCGTCGTTAAGCTCTTCAACAATACCTGCAACACGTGTGCCCTTCTGACCTACGCAAGCGCCTACGGGGTCAATGTTTGGATTATCAGAATATACTGCAAGTTTACTGCGGCTGCCCGCCTCACGTGCAATGCTTTTTATCTGAACTGTGCCGTCAGCAATCTCGGGAACTTCCTGCTCAAAGAGCTTTTTAACAAGACCGGGATGCGTTCTTGATACCATTAAGTTTACACTTCTTGTTGTCTTTTTAACCTCAAAAACATAAACCTTAAGTCTGCGGCCGGGGGTATAATCCTCACCGGGGATTTGCTCGCTCGGTGTAAGGAGAGCCTCTGCAGAGCCAAGGTCAACCATAACGCCCCTGCGGTCAAGCTTTTCAATCTTACCGCTCATAACGTCGTTTTCCTTGTCGCTGTACTCGTCGTACATATTTCCACGCTCTGCCTCACGGATTTTCTGCACAACCATCTGCTTTGCTGTCTGTGCCGCAATACGTCCGAATTTTGCAGGCGAAGCCTCAAAATCAACGCTGTCACCAATCTGGTAACGCTTATTGATTTTCTGTGCCTCTTCGAGGGAAAGCTCAGTAGCATCGTCCTCTACTTCTTCTACAACCGTCTTTGTGCAATAAACTCTCATATCGCCCGTTTCACGGTTAACCTCTGCAAAGCAGTTGTAGTTACTACCGAAATTTTTCTTGTAAGCGGTTACGAGTGCCGCCTCAAGAGCATCAAACATTACTTCTTTTTTAATGCGTTTTTCTTTTTCAAGTGCGTCAAGCGCCAGTATAAGCTCGTTATTCATTTTTTGTTAAACACTCCTATCAAAAATTAAATGCAAGTCTGACCGAAGCTGCCTTGCCTTTTTCAATTTGTATTTCTTTTCCTTCTGTTTCTATGGTGATGATACCGCCCAGGTATTCTTTAAGAATACCAGAGAATTCTTTTTTTCCGTCAAGCGGAGCGAAAAGCTTTATTTCAATTTCCTCGCCCATAACCTTTTCAAAGTGCCAGTCACGTGAAAGCACACGGTCAATTCCAGGGGAAGAAACCTCAAAAATATACGCTTCCTTAATAAAGGTAAGGTTATCAAGCAGGGGGCTTATTTCACGGCTGACATTTTCGCAGTCCTCAATCGTAACGCCGCCCTCCTTATCTATGAAAAGACGCAGGAAGTATTCACTGCCTTCCTTTTTATATTCTGTTTCATAGATGTACACGCCGTGGCGCAGGCAGACATCAAGGGCAATTTTTTCAAGTGCCTCATCAATTTTTGCCAAGGTATCATCTCCTTTAATCGCTATAATACGAAAGAGTGGGTTTTGCAACCCACTCTTATACTCTTCCTGCATTATATCACCTAAATATATATATTGCAAGTATTTTTTGAAAAAAATTCAATTATTTACTACATTATTAATATAATAAACGGAAAGGAGTGTTTTTATGCCGACGATATATCTTAGTCCCTCCACGCAGGAGGGGAATATGTACGTTACCGGCGGAAGTGAAGAATATTATATGAATTTGATTGCAGATGCAATGGTCCCTTATCTTCGGTCAAGCGGAATACAGTATACAAGAAATACACCTGATATGACAGCTTCAAGCTCTATTGCACAGTCAAATATGGGAAATTATGACCTGCACCTTGCACTTCATTCAAATGCGGCGCCCGAGGGGCGATATGGAGAGGTGCGGGGTGTAGAGGTATACTATTCCCCCGGCAGCACACGGGGAAGACGTGCCGCAGAGATTTTTGCACGCAATCTTAAAAGTATATATCCCGTGCCGTCCCTTGTAAGAACAATTCCCACCACGATTATCGGAGAGGTTACGCAGACACGTGCCCCTGCCGTATTTTTGGAGCTTGGCTACCACGATAATGTAGACGATGCAACCTGGGTGGAGGAAAATATACAAAGGATAGCCGCAAATTTAGTGCTCTCACTGACAGAATATTTTGGAATTCCGTTTGTAGAGCCTGCATTGCCCCGAACGGGCACGGTAAATGTTTCGAGCGGAAATCTTAACCTCCGCTCCCGTCCCAATACGTCCTCAAGGATAATTGCATCTATGCCAAACGGTGCAACGCTCAGCGTGCTCGGGCAGTGGCAGGACTGGTATGTTGTAAATTACAGAGGTCTTGTAGGGTATGCCGCATCAAGGTTTGTAAATATTACGTAAATATACTTGATAAATCTTTGTAACTGTTATATAATCAGCGTATGCGGACTTTCTGTCCGCATATGCTGATTTTGCAGGGGGAACTTATATGAATATTACCTTTTATGTTATAGCAATTCTTATTGGATTTATATTTATTAATCACAGTGCAAACCATATCCCGAAAACGGGACGTGATGCAGATGCCAGGGGTGAAATTATTGAGGCTGTTATCACAAACCGTGCGAAAAGCGCTGACAGAAGTGCTGTTATGCGCCTTGTACATAACAATCGTAAATTTCAGGTGAAGATGAAACCGACAGAGGCACATCTGTGGATAAAGGGTGACACTGTCAGAATTATTCTTTCAGAAAACAAAAAAAAGTACAGAGTTCTCTTTGGGGAGTATTTCAGAGAAAATGAAATGCGCATACGTGAATATGCACTGTCACTGCTTGAAAAAAGGGTTAATGTGAATTTTGTTGCCGCAAAGCTTTCCAAATATACAAAAGAAAGCTTTGAAGCAATTAAAGCATCAAAGCTTGAGTCACAGCGCATTTTCACCTTTGTAACACTTATGGGAATACTTGATATATATACGGTTGTTACAGGTGTGGCGGGCGCAGTATTTCTTTTGTGGTGTGCAAAGAAAACGCCGTCATTCGGGGATTTAATTGTACCGCTTTTAGTTATTGTTGTTCTTATATGGATGCTTTATAACACGAATGAAACGTGTAAGGGTATTATAAAAAAGGCAGAAAGCGAATAAAAATAATCAACCTTTTATTGGAGAAAAACGAAATTCTTCTCCGCCTTTTATTCCGTGTGCGAGGTTATAAACATCGCTGCTGCGGCATTCAAGGCGGAAAATATCATCGTCTTTTATAACGCCGCCTCTTGTCCTTATGGGAAGAGAGGCGGTTTTTTTCATTGCCTTTAAAATTCTGCTGCCCTTTTCGTTAAAGGCGAGCGGACGAATATACGTCGGTTCGGGAGTAGTCTTAAAGCAGTTATTTATAAGAAGATTGCAAAGAATTCTCCTTATCCTGCTTTGCGTGTAACGTCTACAGGAAACCTCCGCCACAATTTTCTCAAAGGTGTTTAAATGCGATGCTTTTTTAAGACGTGCGGCAAGCTCCTCATTGCAATCCGGGATAAGGCAAAGCTCCTCTGCACTTACGGTTTTAAGGCGCAATGCAATGAAAGTATCAAAATTTTTCATAAAAAGAGGGGAGGATTCATAATTAAAAAGCATATACTTGTCCCTGTTCTCGCCGCTTTCGATAAGTGAGCGCACAAACGATGCCGAAGGGATTTCTTTTTCGCAGGATTTTTCATTATAGCCTGCCCCCATACGCTTTATTGTGACAGGCTTTATATCGGAATGTATGGATTTAAGCGCACGTATGTATTCTACGGCAAGAATATTGTTGGGGCTTTCAAGAAGCGTCGCATTTGCCCCCATTTTGCCCAAAGCATAGGTGCGTGCGGCAGGAAACGAGGCACCACGGGAAAGCTTTTCGTCAAGCGCTTTACGAAAAGAGGGGGGTTCTTCGTTTAATATATCTGCTAAGCAGCTTAGTGCATCAATATCTCCGCACTCACTTCCAAACCACAAAGTATCTACGATGTTGCACGCATCAAGAATTTTTACACCGCCCCTAGCAAAACCCTCCGCAGATGAAAGGGCAAAAACTGCAGGAAGCTCCAAAACGAGGTCGACACCATTATTAAGTGCGGCACAGGCACGCTCCGCCTTGCCGTATATACTGCACTCTCCACGCTGAACAAAATTACCGCTCATTATTGCAATTACTGCGTCGCTTTCTCGGAGCATACTGTCAATTAACAGCTTATGTCCTGCATGAAAAGGGTTGAATTCTGCAATTAAAGCACTTATTTTCATAAAATCACTCGCTTTTTTGCTAAAAGTTATTGAAAATTTCATATTTATATTATATACTATATGATTAGAAAAATAAAGCTTTTTGGAGGAATATTTTTATGAGTAAATTTTTGGACACAATTAAGGAGAGAGCGAGAGCTGATAAAAAAACTATCGTTCTTCCCGAATCAATGGACAGACGTACATGGGAAGCGGCAGAAACAATTCTTAAAGAAGACATTGCAAACATCGTAATCATCGGTACTCCCAAAGAGGTTGAAGAAAATTCCAAAGGACTTGACGTAAGCGGTGCAACAGTAATCGACCCCTTTACATATGAGAAAACAGAGGAGTACCTAAACCTTTTTGTTGAACTCAGAAAGTCAAAGGGTGTAACAAAGGAGCAGGCAAAGGAAATCGTGCTCGGTGACTATATGTATTATGCGTGCCTTATGGTTAAGGCAGGCGATGCAGATGGTGTTGTTTCAGGTGCGTGCCACTCAACTGCAAACACACTTCGTCCTTCTCTTCAGATTATCAAGACAAAGCCCGGTGTAAAGCTTGTTTCAGCTTTCTTCCTCATGGTTGTTCCGGATTGTGAGTATGGTGCAAACGGCACATTCGTATTTGCTGACAGCGGTCTTGTTCAGAACCCCAATAGTGAAGAACTTGCAGCAATTGCAGCATCTTCTGCAGAAAGCTTTGAGCTTTTAGTAGGGGAAAAGGCATATGTTGCTATGCTTTCTCATTCAACAAAGGGCAGTGCGGCACACGCAGATGTTGATAAGGTTACAGAGGCTACACGTATCTGTAAGGAAACCTTCCCCGAAGTATGCGTTGACGGTGAGCTTCAGCTTGATGCGGCAATCGTTCCGTCAGTTGGCTCTTCAAAGGCTCCCGGTTCCCCCGTTGCAGGCAAGGCAAACGTACTTGTATATCCTGACCTTGATGCAGGTAACATCGGATACAAGCTTGTTCAGCGTCTTGCAAAGGCTGAAGCATACGGCCCCGTTACTCAGGGTATTGCAATGCCCATTAACGACCTTTCAAGAGGTTGTAGTGCAGACGATATCGTAGGCGTTGTAGCAATTACTTGCGTACAGGCTCAGGCACAGAAATAAAGAAAGGAAGTTATTATAATGAAAATTCTTGTTATCAATGCAGGAAGCTCCTCCCTTAAATATCAGCTTATCGATATGGATAATAAGGCTGTTATGGCAAAGGGTCTTTGCGAAAGAATTACTATCGACGGAAGTAAGCTTAACCACACCCCTGCAGGTGGCGAAAAGGTTGTTATTGAAAGCCCCATGCCCACCCATGCAGAGGCTATCAAGCTTGTAATTGATGCGCTCGTTGATAAAAACCACGGCGTTATTGCGTCTATGAGTGAGATTGGTGCAGTTGGTCACCGTGTTGTTCATGGCGGTGAAAGCTTTAGTGAGAGTGTTATTATCACTGATGAAGTTAAAGAGGCAATCAAGGGATGTATCGAGCTTGCTCCTCTCCACAATCCTGCAAACCTTATCGGTATTGAGGCGTGCGAGAAGGTAATGCCCGGCGTTCCTCAGGTTGCAGTTTTTGACACTGCTTTCCATCAGACAATGCCCGAGGAGGCATATCTCTACGGTATCCCCTATGAGTATTATGAAAAGTATAAAATCAGACGTTACGGCTTCCATGGTACAAGCCATAACTACGTTTCAGGAAAGGCTGCAGAGCTTCTCGGAAAATCTATCGAGGACCTTAAAATTGTTACCTGCCATCTTGGAAACGGTTCCAGTGTTGCGGCAGTTAAGAATGGTAAGGTAATTGATACAACAATGGGTCTTACACCCCTTGCAGGTATTCTTATGGGTACAAGAAGCGGTGACATTGACCCCGCAATCGTAACCTTCCTTATGGAAAAAGAAAACTTAGGCATCGAAGAAATCAATGCAGTTCTTAATAAGAAGAGCGGCGTTTTCGGTGTGAGCGGTGTTTCAAGCGATTTCCGTGACCTTTCAGATGCGGCAGACAAGGGTAACAAGCGTGCAGAGGCAGCACTTAAGATGTTCTGCTACGGTATAAAGAAATATATCGGCAGCTATGCGGCGGCAATGGGCGGCGTTGATGCAGTTGTATTTACCGCAGGTGTAGGTGAAAATGACTGCATGACACGAGCAGGTATTGCAGAAGGTCTCGGATTCCTCGGAATTAAGATTGACGCAGAAAAGAACAAACTTCGTGGTCAGGCAATTGATGTTTCCGCAGAGGGTGCAACAGTAAGAACTCTTGTTATTCCCACTGACGAGGAAATGATGATAGCTACAGAAACACAGAGATTGGCAAAATAATTGTTGACAATTAAAAATTTTGATAGTATAATATGTAGGCGCCTGCATTTTGGGCGTTAGGTGTTTGATATGAAGATAAATATTGCATCTGTACTGAAAAATGAGGGTGCTTCGATGAATTTCTCCGGCTTAGTGGAGCTTGGGAAGACTATGTTTATGGGCAGCACTCTTAATTTTGAAAAACCGCTCGAAATTGTCGGCAATGTTCTTAACATTGGCGGCACAATAGAAATCAGGGCGGAGATAAAGGGCAGTTATGTCACGCAGTGCTCCCGTTGCGGTGATGATGTCAGGGAAAGCCTTTTTGCACAGCTTTTTGAAAGCACAGCAAGTGACTTTTCCGATGCGGATGAGGAGTGCGTAAGCATCTTAGGCACAGTTATGGATATTGGCGGTGCAGTTGATGCGTGCATATTTAACAGTATTCCGCTGCAGTTTCTGTGCAGTGAGGAGTGCAAAGGATTGTGCCACGTATGCGGCATAAATCTTAATAAAAATAAATGCAATTGCGAAGAAGAGGTCTATGACCCGAGATTCGCCATCTTTAGAAATTTGAGTAAAGAGGTGTAGAAAATGGCAGTTCCAAAGAGAAGAACTTCTAAGGCAAGAAGAGATAAAAGAAGAGCTAATTGGAAACTTGAAGTACCCGGTATGGTAAAGTGCTCAAACTGCGGTGAGCTTATCAAAGCACACATCGTATGTAAGCATTGCGGTTACTACAAGGGCGTTCAGGTTG
>JAZRQT010000179.1:0-3129 GCA_045650105.1 Clostridia bacterium
GTCGTTGCCCAGAAGGTAATAAACCACGCAGGGATATTTGTCGCCCACACGGCAACGTGGTCGCCTGCCTTTACACCAAGCGAGATAAGCGCCGCCGCACATTCATCAACGTCACGGCGAAACTCCTTATATGTTCTTGTATAATCAAGCGTTGTGTACTTAAATGCATACTGGTCAGGATATTTCTCAACCATTTTGTCAAGCACATCAGAGAACGTAGCATCAATAACGTCATACTTTTTCCATACGAAGGTGCCTGTTCTTGCCCTGTTGTAATACGGGCGGTCAAAATCCTTTTTCTCCCTTGAAAGGTTTGCAACGTAATTTGCAAAATGTGTAAGAACGATGTCGGCATCGTTAATTTCCTCATTCCACGCTACGCAGATATATCCGTCATAGTTAAGCGAGGAAAGTGCATTTACAAAGCTGTCAACGGGAAGCTCGCCCTCCCCTATAAGCACGCTTCTGCCGTCTTTCATATCGCCAAGACGTGCATACTTTATATATGCGCCAAGGTTTTTAATCGTTGTTTCAGCACTCTCATCAGCGCCAAAATACGTTTCACGCACATTCCACGATGCACCGATTACCGCGGAGGAGAAAAAGTTTATTATATCTATTACATTCTCCGTCGAGGCAAGATATCCTTTCGTTTCAAAAAGAATTTGAATGTCAGCTTTTTCCGCCCGCTCTATCGCCGCAGAAAGCTTATCTTTAAGAACTTCGTTTGAAACCTTTTTCTCATTTCGTACGATAATGCGTTCAATTCCCGCATTTCTCGCCATATCAACATATTTAAGAAGAGTTTCGCCCGTTGCTTCATCCTCTTCAAGTGCATACGGATATACGAGCGCCGAAACCTCCAAAGAGCGGTTTACAAGTTTTCTCTTTGAGTCAGCAGTACGTTCACTTCTTAAAATACTGTCATAATGCTGTCTTCTCTCATTAATTGCATCGTATATTTCAAAACCTGCATATCCGTAATCATACGCATATCGGCACGTGTCAATAAACGATGGCCTATTTACATTTTTAGTTGAAAAGGTAAGCTTCATCTTAATCCTCCTCAAACACAATCTTATTCAGTGCATTTATATATGCCCTGACACTTGCCGCCATAATATCTGTTGAAATTCCGTTACCACTGTAAAGCTTTCCGTTGTTACGAAGTCTTACAAGCGCACTTCCAAGCGCCTCTTTACCGTCGGTAACTGCCTGAATCTGAAAATCATCAAGCTCGTAGTGATAACCTATACTCTGCTCTATCGCACGGAAAAGCGAGTCAATCGGGCCATCGCCTGTGCTGACACCCGAAAGTATCTCTTCACCGCATTTAAGTGTCACCTGCGACATAGCACTTGTAAGGTTGGTGCAGTTTGCACTGTAGCTTTCAAGGTGGTAGGTTGACGGTGCCTGCATAGCAAAGCTTGCAATAAGTGCCTCAAGCTCCTTTGCGCCTACACTGCCCTTCTTTTCACAAGCCTGCAAAAGTGCCTTATGTACCTTACCGTTATCCTCGTCACTAAGGTCATAACCCAGAACATTTGCCGCATACTTAACATCTGTCAGTGTGCTGTCTGAATCAAGGAGAATTTTCTTCTTCTCACTCACATCAGATGCTTTTTCATAAGCCTCGTGATTTATTTTTGAAAGCATATCCTTAATGCTTGCGTGAATTTTTGTATTTTCAAGAGAAATTTCTGCACCGATTGCGCTGCCACGTGCGCCTATCGCATTTGAAAGAACACCCATCAAAAGAGCATCCTCCCCTGCCATTGCACATTTAAGTCCGTCGGCACCCGCTTTAATTGCGGCAACTGCCGATGCTGCCGCCATACCTATTTTATCTGAAAGCTGTACATACACAGAGGTGTCTGCAGCTTCCTTTACTTTTTTAACAAGGTCTGCAATCTCATCAGGAAGGCTAATTCCTGCATCATCACACAAGGTAATAATTCCTGCACCGTTCTCCTTCGCAGTTAAAGCCGCCTTTATAAGAAACTCTTCGTCAGCACGTGTTGCATCAAGCGCACAAAATTCAACATCACTGCAAAGCTTCTTAGCCTCACAAACAAGCTCTGCAATTTTCTCAACCATTTTGTCTGCCTTTATATGATATGTGTACTCCATCTGCACTGTTGATGTAGGAACCTCAATCTGAAGTCTGGGGTTTTTAGTATCCTTAACACATTCCCACGCCTCACTTACGCTTTCCTTTGTAAATCCAACACCAATTACAACTGAGGCACCCGACACATTCTGGGCAATTGTCTTGTTTATAATAGTATCTTCACGAACATTTTTCATAGGGGGTAGTTCTACCGCATTAACACCTAAAGATGCCGCACAAGCCGCAATTGCAGTTTTTTCACGGAAAAGTAGTGACAAACTGCGGTCTTGTGACAGTTTTTTTAATGTAATGTCGGTAATTGTAATCTTTTTCATAACTTACACCCCTAATAAATAATAAAATAATAAAATGCCTGCAGCACCATTTGCCGCAGGCATTGAAAAAACCATACTTTTCAATACGTAACTGTACTCACTTCGTAACACGACAAAAAGCGCTATTATTATCAGAACTTTCAGCAAGTAGAATAATTATAGCGTTAATTAGAATTATTACAGATGTGAATACTGTTAATGAATTCATAATTTACATCTCCAAATCTATACACTATATTATAACTCTGCCAAAAGACGTTGTCAATATTTTTTTGTGGTTTTATCAATTTTTCTTTTATAACATCTCACCTATAAGACGCAATTCCTCTTTCGCCTCGGTTATAAAAGCTATCAGCTGATCGTTTTTCTTTGTATGGCAGGGAGCTGAGTTTATTGCCGCAAGTGCATTGTAGGTACACGCCGCAAAAAGCTCTTCACACTCTTTCTCAACACTGTGCTTTTCTCCAAGCTTTTCACGAAGCAATGAAAGCTTTGTGAGTGCAGAACTTTCACAAGCAGAAAACTCTACAAGAATTTCCTCCGCAAGTGCTACATATTCATCAATCAGCATTTTTGCATTTTCCATCATATCTTACCCTCAAGTTTTTTGATTTTACGAATATCCTCACCCAAAAATTCGAGCATAGAAAATCCGCCCGCAATGCGTGAGGCAATCCTCTCATT
>JAZRQT010000180.1:0-4515 GCA_045650105.1 Clostridia bacterium
ACGCTACCGCAAGCTTCTTTCTAATGTTGAAATGCAGGCAGTATTTGCAAAGAGCGAAGAAACTATGTGGGAATGCCGCAACTGCGGTCACCTTGTAATTGGCAAGAAAGCTCCCGAGCTTTGCCCCGTTTGCAAGCATCCCCAGGCATACTTTGAGGTAAGAAAAGAAAACTATTAATAGCCTATAAACAATCAAAAAACTGTGCCGATAATCTTATCGGCACAGTTTTTTAACATCCTGTTTATAAATTATAATAATGTACGGAGCAGTTTATATATATAACCTGCTTCGTTTTTTTAATTAATGAATATAATCTATACTTTGCATAAGTTCTCTGTTTCTTCTGTTTCGTGCATCACGTCTTTTTTTGCGGAGAATTCTCCTTCTTCGCCTTTCTGCCATAACAAGAATAAATATGCCCAGGGCAATTGCCGCAAAAAACCACGGTGATGTAACAAAATCAATCATCTTATTGACAGCAAATGTAATCGGGTCAAGCTTATAACTCTTATCTGCCGTCAGCTTAAGCGTTCCTATGGAATTTCCGTTTACAAAATATTCCCTTTCCCCGATAACCTCTCCTTCCTTTACGGGGGCGCTGACTTCTTTTGCAAAGTAGTCTTTGTATTTAATTTCAATTTTTTCATTATCCTTATGCCTTAAAACGCTCATTTCGTCTTCTGCCTTAAGGATTATTTTCTTATCACGCCGTGTGTGCTTAATTCCCGTATGAGCTACAATATCACCTTTTGAAACAATAGTCTGCGTCGTGTAATTTTCAAACACATAATTAAATAGATTTGCACAATCGGTAAAGCTTTGCACCACATTATCCTCTGTCTGAGCCTCAAATACCAGTGCCATCAGTGAAACTGAGTTCTTTTCCGCCGATGCCGCAATACAACTTTTTGCCTCAATAGTATATCCTGTTTTAATTCCCGTTGCATACTTATAATAATAATCGCTTCGGGAAAGGCGGCTTACAAAATGGTTTCTGTTTGTAATTTTACGTGCCGTCTGACTCTTTTGTGTTGCAGGAATACTGTAGGAATCGCATTTTACAATTTCACAAAATTCACTTATGCTCATTGCATGCATTGAAAGGCGTGCCATATCCAAAGCCGTGGAATAATGACGTTCATCGTGGTCGCCTACAGGGTTGGTAAAGTTTGTTTTTTCCATTCCAAGCTCTTTTGCACGATTATTCATCATTACAACAAAATCCTCTATACTTCCTGCCGTTTTTTCTGCAAGGACATTTGTTGCATCTGCCGCCGAACCGAGTAACATTGCATAAAGAAGCTGCCTCACTGAAAGGCGTTCTTCCTTAATTATACCCATTTTACTGTTGCCCTGTTTTACATTTGAAAGAGCCGTTTCGCTTGCCGTAGCAAGCTCCTCAAGCTTACAGTTTTCAAGCACCAGCACTGCAGTCATAATCTTTGTAAGGTCTGCGGGATACACTTTTGAATTTGCTTTTTTTTCATACAAAACTGCACCCGTTTTCATATCAAGCAATATTGCGTGCGGCGACTGTGTATAGAGCTTTTCTTCTTTCACCACAACATCTTCACTATTTGTATTTTCAGCACTGTTTTCATTTTGCGCAAAGGATGCTGTATTCAAAAGGACAAGCACCAACGCAATAAGAATTGCAGTTAATCTTTTTTTCATTTTATTTTTCCTCTGCCATAGCCTTTACTGCCGCAATAAATGCCGCATCGTTTTGTATATCTTTATCTGTTTTTTCGCTTTTTACCTCTATATCGGGAGTTATAGACTCGTCTATCCATTTTCCACCCGGTGTGAAGTTTTTATATGTAGTAATTTTAACTGCGCCCTCTGTTTCGTCAAAAGGATTAATATAGCGTATAGTCTGGGTAACGCCCTTTCCGTACGTTTTTTCTCCTACAATGATTGCCCTGCCCCTGTCCTGCAACGATCCTGCAAGAATTTCAGAAGCACTCGCACTGCTCGAATTAACAAGTAGCGCAAGCGGCAAATCTGACGCACCTTTAGTTGCAAAAAACTCCTTCTTTTTTCCTTTTTTATCAGTTGTATACATTATCATACCGTCATCAAGGAATAAATCGCAGGCTGAAATAGCGCTCCCCAGGTCACCGCCCGGATTGTTTCTTATATCAAGCACAATTCCTCTTACATTTTCTTTATCAAGAGACTTAATAGCCTTTTCAAGCTCTTTTTCAGAGTTTTGTGTAAACCCGCTGTAACGGATATAACAAATTCCATCTATAATCTTGCTTGTAACCTTATACATATTAATCTTTTCCCGTTTGAGCTTTACCGTAAAGCGCTCCCCTTCACGTTCAAGTTCAATAGAAATCTCTTTATCAGGCTTCTCCTCACCTAATCCCTTCATGCGGGAAATGGCGTCAGCAACATTCTTTGCCGTATATCCTATATCATCAACCTTTATAATCAGGTCACCGCTTTTAATACCTGCCTTGTCTGCGGGCGAATCCTCATATGCAGAAATTACCTCTATCGCATTTTTTTCTGTGTTTGCAAAAACTTCAACACCGATACCGACATAGTATCCATCTAAAAGCTGCATTGTCTCTTTTGCATTTTCTTCGTCATAATAAACTGCATATTTATCTCCGAGTGTTTCTATAACAGCATTTATGGCATTTTCCTCCATCTGCTTTTCATCATATTCCCCTACATAAAGCTCATCAATAATTGCACCTATTTTTACAAGCTTTTTAAAGGGAATATTATAATTGTGTAAGAACACAAAAAGAGCGGAGCAACTAAAAAGCACTGTCAAAGAAAATGTGATTAAAACTGTCAGTAACGGTTTTGAAAATTTTTTCACAGATAAGCTCCTTTAGTCATCGGATTATTCTCTTTCGGCTACCTCAGATATTGCATCGGATCGGTTGTAGAGCCGTTTACACGAACTTCAAAATGGAGATGCGGTCCGGTTGACACACCTGTCGAGCCTGCCTTGGCAATTACCTGCCCTTTTGTTACCTTGTTTCCTACTGAAACAAGCAATGTGCTGTTGTGTCCGTAGAGGGTTGTAATACCACTTCCGTGGTTAATTATAATACATTTTCCGTATCCGCCGTTGGTTGTCGCAAGTGTTACTGTACCATCTGCGGCTGCAAGGATATCCACACCGTACGGAGCACCTATATCTATACCTGAATGGAATTTCTTTGTCTTATACACAGGATGTATTCTGTAACCATACTGGCTCGTAATACGTGAGCTTGCAGGTACGGGCCACATAAATTTTCCACCCGTATACTTAACGGGATTTGCCGAATATGAAAGTGCTGCACTATTTTGCCTGATAAGCTCCTGCTCCGCTCTTTCAGCTTCCTCGTACAATGCCTTATACTTTTCAACGTCCTTTGTCACTTCATCAAGCATTGCCTGCTTTTGCGCAAGAGTTTCGTTCAGCGAGCCTTTTCTTGCTTCAAGTGAGGCGGCATTTTCTTCCTGCCTTACAAGAATATTTTCAAGTTCCTCTTTTGCAGCAGCAATTTTTTCCTTTGTTTCATTGAGTTTTTCGAGAATACCGTTATCGTAATCCATAAGCTGACTTATCATTTCAATTTTAGAAAGAAAATCACCAAAATCGTCAGCACCGAAGAGAATTTCAAGATAATCAATTTCGCTGTTTTCATACATTGCCCTTGCCCGTACCATAAAAACAGCCTCATACTTTTGGAATTCTTCCTCTGCAGCTTTAAGCTCCTCCTGCTTGAGAGTAATATCCTCTTTAGTCTGCTCTATCTGCGTTTCAATTCTTCCGATTTCGTCTTCTGTATCGCTTATCTGCTTATCAATAGCATTATACTGCGCAAGTGCCGCTTTTCTTGCCTCCTGCGCCTTCTGGAGTTCTTTTTGTGCCTGTTTTGTCTTTGCATCGGCATCATCAAGCTGCTTCTGCGTAACAGCAAATGCCGCAGGCATTATTATTGACAAAAGGAACGCCAGAGCGACAAGAAGTGCACATACCATAGCTAAAATACGTTTTAATTTTTCATGGGCTTGTTTCTTCATACCCTACTCCCCTCCCTAAAAAAGAACTTAATCACACTTTAAGGTGTCTCTTTAAGGACAATCCGCTTCCTGTCGCACCCATCAGCACGCCAAATATAGCCATACATACACTAAGCTGTAATATGCACGCTTCAAGCGGAACAAACTCAAACAAATTAATGAGAGACTGCAGTGATCCTATCGATGCGTTATATCCGAGAGATATTATTACAAACGACACTGCAAAGCCCAGTGCTCCTATCATAATACCTTCAAGAACGAACGGCATTCTGATAAAATGGTCTGTAGCACCGACAAACTTCATAATATGTATCTCTTTTTCACGTGCATAAACGCTCAGTTTAATAGTGTTCTGGATAATAAACACCGCTATCGCCAGAAGTATCAGCATAGCTATTGCACTGCCGCTTTTTATAACGTCTGTAAAACCGATAACCTTCTGTACAATATCCTGCCTGTTTTTAACCTCTTCAATG
>JAZRQT010000181.1:0-1570 GCA_045650105.1 Clostridia bacterium
AATATGGCGATTACAATTTCGCCCAAAAACTGATTATCAAACTTCCATAGGTAAGTTTAGATATATACACATTGAGAGGAGAGATATTATGCCTAAAATAAAGACACACAGAGCCGCTGCGAAGCGTTTCAGTCTTACAAAGTCAGGTAAGGTAAAAAGAGCAAAGGCTTTCAAGAGCCACATTCTCACTAAGAAGGACACTAAGAGAAAGAGAAGACTGAGAAAGGGCGCCCTTGCAGACGTTACAAACGCAAAAGTTATAAAGAAGCTTATACCTTATAAATAAGAATTAGGAGGACTAAAAAATGGCTCGAGTTAAGGGTGCACTCAGCACCAGAAAAAGACATAAAAAAATATTGAAGCTTGCAAAAGGCTACAGAGGTGGCAAGTCCAAGCTTTACAGAATTGCCAATCAGGCAGTTATGAAATCACTTTCTTACGCATATGTTGGAAGAAAGCTCAAGAAGAGAGATTTCCGTTCTCTCTGGATTACAAGAATCAGTGCCGCTTGTAAGATGAATGATATCAACTATTCACGTTTTATGAACGGTCTGAAGAAGGCAAACATCGAAATCAACAGAAAGATGCTTTCAGAAATCGCTATAAACGATCCTGCAGCATTTACACAGCTTGTTGAAACTGCAAAAAGTAATCTTTAATAAACGATTTTAAAAAACCGTTTCCGCACATACGCGGGGGCGGTTTTTGAGTAAAATGGGTTTGGTGGTGAGGACGTGGTTATTACAAGCCGTGACAATAAAATATTTAAGCTTGCAAGCCGTCTTAAGAGCGCAAGAAGCAGAAACGAGGAAAAGCTCTTTCTTATCGAGGGTGCACGAAGTGTTCGGGATGCTTACGATAAGGGGGCAGAGTTTCACTCTGTAATTGTATCTGAAAATGCACAGTTGCAGTTTAATGCGGATTGTCCAATCTATACCTTTGCGCCAAAGCTTTTCGGGGAAATCTCAGAGACGGTAACTCCGCAGGGTATTATAGGCATATGCCGTATGAGAAATTGCACTGTAGAGGACGTTATTGCCAGAAACTGCGACCTTGTAATACTGTGTGAGGCTTTGCAGGACCCGGGAAATATAGGCACAATAATACGCACTGCACACGCAGCATTCTCAGGCGGTGTAATTCTCACTAAGGGATGCTGTGATTTATATAATCCCAAAATAGTGCGTGCGACTATGTCGGGAATATTTTCAGTGCCCGTTGTGCAGGGGATAAGTTCAAGGGAAGCAATAGAAACATTTTCTAAGAATGGGTACTCTACTGTTGCAGGTGCACTCCAGGATAACAGTGTTGACCTTTATGACCTGAATTTAAAGGGAAAGCATCTTATAATAATCGGCAATGAGGGAAACGGTGTTACAAAGGAAACTCTTTCTATGTGTGACAAGATAGTTAAAATCCCTATGCATCCCGATGCAGAAAGCCTTAATGCCGCAGTTGCAGGCAGCGTAATGATGTATGAACATTACCGCCAAAACACAAAAAAATAAATTTACTCTTTACAAATTGCAATTTTTAGTGTAAGTTATTATAGGTACGTTTTTTTAGAAAG
>JAZRQT010000182.1:0-3602 GCA_045650105.1 Clostridia bacterium
TCTTCTTCTATTCTTAAAAGTCTGTTATATTTGCTTGTTCTGTCTGTTCTGGAGGGGGCACCTGTTTTTATCTGACCCGAATTTACCGCTATGGCAATATCCGATATGGTGGTATCCTCCGTTTCGCCGCTACGGTGGGAGATAATGGTGTTAAAGCCAGAACGCTTTGCAAGCTCGATTGCATCGAGTGCCTCGCTGAGTGTTCCTATCTGATTTACTTTTACGAGGATTGCATTTGCGGCATTAAGGTCAATACCCTTTTGAAGACGTTGTGAATTTGTTACAAAGAGGTCATCGCCGACAAGCTGAATTTTGTCCCCGAGGCGAGCGGTTATTTCTTTCCATCCGTCCCAGTCCTCCTCGCTCATAGCATCCTCGATAGAACAGATGGGGTAGCGCTTAACCCAATCCTCCCAGAAAGAAATCATTTCCTGCTGAGTGAGGAAATTTTTATGCTTCCAGAAATAGTAGCTTCCTTCCTTGCCCTCTTTTTTTGCCGCCTCATACATTTCGGTGGTGGCAGGGTCAAGTGCTACTTTAAAATCTTCTCCGGGTTTAAAGCCTGCTTTTTCTACGGCAGAACAGATTGCTTTAAGTGCTTCTTCGTCATTTGGGAAATCAGGGGCAAAGCCGCCCTCGTCACCTACTGCGGTGGAATAGCCCTGCTTTTTAAGAATGGAGCCGAGTGTATGGAACACCTCAACACACTGTCTTAGCCCTTCTGAAAAGGTTTCTGCCCCCGTAGGCATTATCATAAATTCCTGACAGCAGATGGAATTTCCTGCGTGCTTTCCGCCGTTTATAATATTCATCATAGGCATAGGAAGTCTGCAGGCATTTACACCGCCTATATAGCGGTAAAGGCTTATGCCGAGGGAGTTTGCCGCCGCCTTTGCCACGGCGAGGGAAACGCTGAGAATGGCATTTGCACCAAGCTCAGACTTGTTTTCACTGCCGTCAAGCTTACATAAAAGGGCGTCAATAGCTCTTTGGTTAAAGGGATTTTTGCCGCAAAGCTCCTTGTTTATTACAGTATTTACGTTTTTTACTGCCTTGAGGACGCCTTTCCCCATATAGCGTGATTTATCACCGTCACGAAGCTCGTACGCCTCGAAAGCGCCCGTCGATGCACCTGATGGCACGGCGGCGCAGGCAAAGGTGCCGTCATCAAGAAAGACCTCTGTTTCGATAGTGGGATTACCCCTTGAATCAAGAATTTCACGTGCGTGGATAAAAGAAATCTGCGGATAAAATTGCATAAAAAACCACTCCTTTTTAGTTTTAGTATATCCAAAAGGGAGTGGTTTATTCTTTATGGTTTTACGTTGTTGTATACCCTGCCGCTTACAACTGCGCCCTGACGTGCCTCGATAAGCTCACTTACGGTGACAAGCTGATAACCCTGCAACAGAAGATGTCTTACAACACTTTCCACAGCATCAGCAGTGGGGGCGTGTATATCGTGAAGAAGTATTATTGAGCCGTCAACGGCATCTTTCTGTACACTGGCAAGTGTCTTTTGAGGATTTCGTGTTTTCCAGTCAAGTGTATCTACAGACCACATAATTGCCGCCATAGAAATACTGTTTAAAACAGATTTATTATATGCGCCGTACGGCGGACGGTAGAGCGTGGGATATTTTCCCGTTGCCGCATATATTGCACTGTTTGTAGAAGAAATCTGCTGAGAAATCGTTCCGGAAGACGCCCCTGAAAGATTAACGTGGCTCCATGTGTGGTTTCCTATTTCGCAGCCCATATCAACGGCACGTTTTAAAACCTGTTTATACCCTGACACATTTTTGCCCTGAACAAAGAAGGTCGCCCTTGCATTATACTGTTCAAGGATGGAAAGGATTTTTGAGGTGTATTTTCCAGGTCCGTCATCAAATGTCAGTGCAACCATAGGACGTGATTTGTCAAGCTTTGTTCCGCCTGTGTACCAGCCAACCTTATTATAAGCCTCTACATCTTTATACGGAACGTACAAAAATCTGCCGTCGGCTGAAAACATAACCTGCATAACATCATTTTTATTGGTGGAAAGCCCCTTTTGACGTTCAAGCTCAATATTGTCCTTAAAAACAGTGTATTCATTACCTTCGCTGTCATACATTTTTTCGGTAACGTCGGAGAGGTTATAGTACCAGCCGACATTTCTGTACGCCTCACCCAAATCCCTATAAACCTCGAGCGAGCGTCCGTCCATGCTGTACATAGTTATTACAACCTCTTCACGGGTGTTGTACCAACCGACTTTATTATAAGCCTCCCGATAATATTGGGGAATATCGAGCGTCCTTCCGTCCATACTGTACATAGTAATGATTTTTGCATCCTCGGCAGTTTCAAACCAACCGACATTTTTCCAAAGCTCAATATCCTCGGAATTTACGTTTATCGTTCTGCCGTCGGAGGCGTAGAGTGTACTGTCCGCCTCGGCAAAGGGGATAAATGATGTGAACATAATTACAAATGTCATCATCAGACAAAATATTCTTCTGTTCATATTATCCTCTCTTTCTTTTGTATGTATTGGGAAGGGTCATACATTAAATCTAAAAAGTACGACATCCCCGTCCTGCATAACGTATTCCTTACCCTCACTGCGCACAAGTCCTTTTTCCTTTGCGGCGGAGTGTGAACCGCACTCAATCAAATCCTTATACGCAACAACCTCTGCACGGATAAAGCCCTTTTCAAAATCCGTGTGGATTTTTCCTGCCGCCTGAGGAGCCTTTGTACCTCTGGTAATAGTCCATGCCCTTACCTCGGGAGCGCCTGCCGTAAGGTAGCTGATAAGACCAAGGAGTGCATAGCTCTTTTTAACAAGGCGGTCAAGTCCTGATTCGGAAAGCCCCATTTCTTCGAGGAAAAGCTGTTTTTCCTCTCCTTCAAGGGAGCTGATTTCCTCCTCGATTTGTGCGGAAATGGGAAGAACCTGCGCATTTTCAGCCTTTGCAATTTCCTCCACCTTTTTAATAAACTCATTATTTTCAATGCCTGCTGCAAAGTCCCCTTCGGCAACATTTGCGGCATAAAGAACGGGCTTCATTGTAAGGAGTGAAAGCTCTTTTACGATTTCCGCCTCATCCTCGGTGATTTCTACACTGCGTGCGCTTTTTCCGCTTTCAAGTGCTTCCTTAAAACGCTTCCAGAGCTCAAGCTCAGCGGCATATTTCTTGTCGCCCGACTTCATCATCTTCATTGTTCTGTCGATGCGTTTATCAACGCTTTCAAGGTCGGCAAATACAAGCTCTAAATTAATTGTTTCAATATCACGCTGGGGGTCAACACTTCCGTCAACGTGGACAATGTTTGCATCCTCAAAACAGCGAACAACGTGAACGATTGCATCAACCTCACGTATATGGGAAAGGAATTTATTTCCAAGACCTTCGCCACGGCTTGCACCACGTACAAGACCTGCTATATCAACAAACTCCACAATTGCGGGAGTGATTTTTTCGGGGTTATGCATTTTTGCAAGGACATCCAGCCTTTCATCGGGAACGGCTACAACACCGACATTCGGCTCAATAGTACAGAAAGGATAGTTTGCACTTTCCGCACCCGCCTTTGTAATTGCGTTAAAAAGTGTG
>JAZRQT010000183.1:0-4030 GCA_045650105.1 Clostridia bacterium
AGCAGAGCATTATCGATCAGTACAAGCTTCACGAGGGTGACACAGGTTCTCCCGAGGTACAGATTGCAATTCTTACCGAGAGAATTAATCACCTTAACGAGCATCTTAAGGTTTATAAGGAGCACCATCATTCAAGACGTGGTCTTCTCAAGATGGTTGGTCAGCGTCGTGGTCTTCTCAACTATCTTACAAAGGTTGACATCAACCGTTACCGTGCAATCGTTGAAAAGCTCGGTCTTAGAAAGTAATTTCATCAGTTGTCGGGGGAGCTTGCTCCCCCGATATTAATGTAGTTTGGCAGAACCTATCTTCGGAAGGGCGGTTACGCTTAGTGTTTACCACTTAGTAAAGAGGGACAACCTGTTGGTTTCCTTTTTTCCTAAGTGATAAACGACTACCCTTTCGAAAAAAATCTATTTTTTTGGAGGTATAGTATGTTTAAGACTTTTGAAACAGAGTTTTGCGGACGCAAGCTCGTTGTAGAAACAGGCAAAATGGCACAGCTTGCCGGCGGCAGCTGCCTTGTTCGCTACGGCGAAACAGTTGTACACGCAACTGCAACTGCATCTGCAAAGCCGAGAGAGGGCGTTGATTTCTTCCCTCTTGCAGTAGATTATGAGGAAAAACTTTATGCCGTTGGTAAAATCCCCGGCAGCTTTTTAAAGCGTGAGGGTCGTCCCAGTGAAAAGGCAATTTTGGCATCAAGATGTATTGACAGACCTATCCGTCCTCTTTTCCCCAAGGACCTTCGTAACGATGTGGCAGTAGTTACAACAGTTATGAGTGTGGAGCCGGATAACGATCCCGTTGTTACAGCAATGATTGGTGCGTCTATCGCAATTTCAATTTCTTCTGTTCCTTTTGCAGGTCCTATCGCAGGTGCAACAGTTGGTCTTGTTGACGGTAAGGTTGTTGTTAACCCCACAAAGGAAGAGCGTGACAAGAGTGAAATGTTCCTTACAATCGCAGGAACAAAGGAAAAGGTTAATATGATTGAGGCAGGTGCAAATCAGGTGCCCGACGATTTAGTGTTTGAGGGTATTATGGCTGCACACGCTGAAATTGCAAAAATATGTGAATTTATCGAGGGTATCCAGAAGGAAATCGGAAAGCCCAAGTTTGATTATGAGCATATGGAAGTTCCCGAGGATGTTTATGAAGCAGTTAAGGAAATCGCTATTGATAAGGTAAGGGCGGCTCTTGACACTGATGACAAGAACATTCGTGAGGAAAATCTTAAAGAGGTTTATAGCTTTGTTTATGAGACACTCGCTGACCGTTTCCCCGAAATGGAGGCAGTAATTGACGAAGCTATCTATAAATTACAGAAATACGTTGTTCGCCGTTGGATTCTTGATGATGGTAAGCGTGTAGACGGACGTGGACTTGATGACATCCGTCCCCTCGCATCAGAGGTTGGAATTCTTCCCCGTACACACGGTAGCGGTATGTTCACACGTGGACAGACACAGGTTCTTACAACCTGTACTCTCGGTATGGTTTCAGAGGAACAGCTCCTTGACGGTATCGATGATGAGGAAACAAAGCGTTATATGCATCACTACAATTTCCCGTCATACTCCGTTGGCGAAACAAGGGCGAGCAGAGGCCCCGGCAGACGTGAAATCGGTCACGGTGCTCTTGCTGAAAAGGCACTTGTTCCCGTTATCCCCTCAACAGATGAATTCCCCTACACACTTCGTCTTGTGTCAGAGGTTCTTTCTTCAAACGGTTCAACCTCTCAGGGCAGTATCTGCGGAAGTACACTTGCCCTTATGGATGCAGGTGTTCCGATTAAGGCACCCGTTGCAGGTATTTCCTGCGGTCTTGTAACCGAGGGCGACAGATATATCACAATGGTTGATATTCAGGGACTTGAGGACTTCTTTGGTGATATGGACTTCAAGGTGGCAGGTACAAAGGACGGTATCACAGCTATTCAGGTTGATATAAAGATTGACGGTCTTAAGCCCGAAATCATTCGTGAGGCACTTGAGAAAACCCGCCTTGCACGTTACAAAATTCTTGATGAGTGTATGCTTCCCTGCATTGCAGAGCCTCGCACAGAGCTTTCAAAGTATGCACCCAAGATTATTTCAACAACTATTGATCCTGAAAAAATCCGTGACGTTATTGGTAGCGGCGGTAAAGTTATTCAGAAGATTGTTGCTGAAACAGGCGTTAAAATTGATATTGAAGATAACGGTACAGTATTCTTTGCCACAACAGACGGCGAGGCTGCACAGCGTGCCCTCAAAATCGTTCGCGGCATAGCAGGCGATATTGAAATTGGTGATGTATTCAGCGCAACTGTTACAAAGATTATGGACTTTGGCGCATTTGTTGAATATCTTCCAGGAAAAGAGGGTCTTGTTCACATCAGCAAGCTTGATACAAAGCGTGTTGAAAAGGTAACAGACGTTGTAAATGTGGGCGATACTATAAATGTTAAGCTTGTGGAAATTGACCGTATGGGACGTTACAACTTCTCACGCAAGGACACTCTTATAACAGAGGAATAATTCTGTTTTGAATGAATAACTATTAAAATGTAGGGGTCGATGCCTACATCGACCTGAAAGCGGGCGGATGTGGGCATCCGCCCCTGCTTTTTTGTTAAGGAAAGGAAAGGATAATCTTTATGAACATAGTTGTATTATCAGGCGGAATAAGCTCAGAACGTAATGTTTCTCTCACAACGGGGGCAAAGGTACAAAACGCCCTTATTGAAAACGGACACCACGCCATATTGGCAGATGTTTTTATGGGTTATCCGATGAATTGGGGTGTAAAAGAGGCATTTGAGAAAGCAACCTTCCCCGTACAGATAGAAAAGGTCAGCGAGGAAGTACCCGATATAGAAAAAATAAAGGCACAGCGAGGCGGAAACAGCGATGTATTTTTCGGTGAAAATATAATCGAGCTTTGTACATATGCAGATGTTGTTTTTATGGCTCTTCACGGCGAAAACGGCGAAAACGGCAGACTTCAGGCGGCTTTTGACCTGCTCGGCATAAAATATACGGGTAGTGGCTATCTCGGCTGTGCCGTAAGTATGCATAAAAACCTTTCCAAGCAGGCGTTTATTGCGTGCGGCGTTCCTACGCCAAAGGGTAAAATGATAAAAAAGGGCGAAACAGCTTCGTTTAATGAGTTTTCAGCAGATGCAGTTGTTGTAAAGCCTTGCTGCGGCGGCTCGTCAATAGGCGTTGCAATTGCGAAGAGTGAAAAGGAATTTGAGGATGCACTTGCTGATGCTTTCAGATACGAGAATGAAATCCTTATAGAGGAATATATCAGCGGCAGGGAATTTTCCGTAGGTGTAATCGGTGAAACCCCGCTTCCGCCTATAGAAATTATTCCAAAAGAAGGTTTTTATGATTACAAGAATAAATATCAGGCAAATCTCACTGTTGAGGTTTGTCCTGCACAGATAACAAAATCGCAGGAGGAGCGGATGCAGAAAGCGGCACTTGATGCGTTTTGTGCACTTTCTCTCGGCGGTTATGCGAGGATGGATTTCATTCTTGATAAGGATGATAATATATACTGTCTGGAGGCAAATGCTCTTCCGGGAATGACCCCCACCAGCCTTCTTCCGCAGGAGGCGGCGGCAATCGGCATAGATTATAATGCCCTTTGCGAGAAAATAATCCAAACCGCACTTACAAATTAAAAGCCCCCGTAAAGGCTCCCCTGTGTAAGGGGAGCTGTCACCGCAGGTGACTGAGGGGTTGTCGCTTTCAACTTAACTCGGGGACGGTCCTGAAGGCGGAGCTTTTGTCATAGGGCTTGCCCGTTGACAAAACAGGACCGTCCCCAAAATAACACGAACTAACTCCGTATTCTGCATTTAATAAAGGAGGTACTACTATGCACAACACAATAGATTTTTCCGTGCGTGAGGCTTTGGCGGCGGCAAACGGCTCTTTCACGGGTGATTGCAGTTTGCTTGATGAAAAATTTACCCATACCTCTATTGACAGCCGCAAAATTGTGCCCGGCGGACTTTTCGTTGCAATCAGGGGCG
>JAZRQT010000184.1:0-1709 GCA_045650105.1 Clostridia bacterium
AATTATACTTTACGCATCTGAAAACAGTGAATTTGCAGATGTGATTAACAGTGCAGATATGGTTGTCCCTGACGGAATAGGCGTTGTATACGGCTCTAAAATTTTAGGAAATCCCCTCCGTGAAAGGGTTGCAGGATTTGATCTTGTATGTAACCTCTTTGAAGTTATGGCAAAAGAGGGAAAGTCAGTCTATCTTTTAGGTGCAAAACCGGGCATTGCTGAAATGGCGGCAGAAAATCTTCAGAAAAAGTACAGCGGACTTGTAATAGCAGGAACACACGATGGTTATTTTAAAGATGATGAAGAGGTTATAGCAGATATTAATAATGCTTCGCCTGACTTTTTAATGGTTTGTCTTGGCTTCCCGAAGCAGGAGATGTGGATTTATAATAACCGTGAAAAGCTTAATGCAAAGCTTGCTATCGGGGCAGGCGGATGCCTTGACGTATTTGCAGGAACGGTTCAGCGTGCACCGCAGTTTTACTGTGACCACGGTATTGAGTGGCTTTACCGCCTTATAAAGCAGCCGTCAAGATTTGTGAGGATGCTTGCACTTCCCAAGTTTGGATTTAAAGTGATTTTAAAGGGAAGACGTTATAAATAAAAGGAAGTTATATTTTGTATGCTTGAATTTACACGCATTTGTGCAGATGATTATGAAAGATATAATAAATACCGTGTCCTTGATGTGACATACGCGTCGGAGGGTGTATTTGCCACAATGTTTATATGGGACAAATATTATAATCTTGAGGTGGCTGAAAATGGTGAATTTTTCTTTATACGGTTTAATATAAAGGGGAAAGAGCCTGCTTTCTTCTTCCCGATAGGGAAAGGCGACTTAAAAAGGGCGATAAACGAGCTTTGGGAATATTCGGGGGCAAAGGGGGAGAGACTTAGGTTTCTTCTCACAAGCCGTGAAAATACGGACAGGCTTTTTGAAATTTATCCTGACAAATTCAGTGCTGAGCCTGACAGGAATTGCTTTGACTATGTGTATCTGACAGAAAAAATGATCACTCTGTCAGGGAAAAAGCTTCATTCAAAAAGAAACCACCTCAATTACTTTTTTGAGAATTATGACTATGAATATATTGAGGTAAAAGAACAATTCTTTTTGGAAGAATGTGCAAAAAAGGCATATGCGCTTATAGGTGCAAAAACGAAAAACAGAAATTCGTTTGAGCTTGGTGCAATGGAGCGGTATTTTGAAAATTATTTCAAATTTAATCAAAAGGGCGGCGCAATTATAATAGATGGAGAAATTGCGGCAATGACCTTTGGGGAAAGGTTAAACGGGGAAACGGCTCTTATTCAGATAGAGCTTGCTGATGAAAAGTACCGAGGTGCATATCAGGCAATAAATAGGCTCTTTTGCGAAAAAGAATGGAAGGATTGTCTGTACGTTAACCGTGAAGAGGATATGGGAATAGAGGGCCTGAGGAAGGCAAAGACAAGCTATCAGCCCGAGTTCCTTGTCGAAAAATTTGTTATTAAGGAGAATGTGTTATGATTTATATTTTTCTTGCAGACGGATTTGAAGAGGTAGAGGCACTTGCACCGCTTGATATACTTCGCAGGGCAAATCTTGACACTGTGACAGTAGGTGTTACGGGCGAATTTGTGACAGGTGCGCATAATATCACAGTAAAGGCAGATATAGCGCTTAGTGATGTGGTTTTTGAAAATATTGACGCAGTTATTCTTCC
>JAZRQT010000185.1:0-4888 GCA_045650105.1 Clostridia bacterium
CCTTTTCTGCCTGAACTGCGGCGTGCTTTACCATCCTCACCGTTTTTTGCGGTGAAGCTCTTTTTGTGCGCGAAATCTACAAGAGTGGTAAGAGTCTTGTCCGCTTTGAATATGATGTTACCGCCTTTTCCGCCGTCTCCGCCGTCGGGACCGCCGTCAGGAACATATTTTTCTCTGTGAAAGGAAACAAGACCGTTTCCTCCATTACCTGCCTTGACAGTTATTCTTGCTGTATCTGCAAACATAAAATACCTCTCTTATACGGATGTGATAAAGCAGCACCGACCACAAAACGCAGCACTACTTTCTCCCATCCTTGGGTTGTGTAGTATAAAAAATGAAAAGCCCGGCTTAAAACAAAGCCGAGCTTTTATTATTGCATTTACGCAGTGTAAACACTTACCTGCTTCTTATCCTTGCCCTTACGCTCGAACTTAACTTTTCCGTCAACAAGAGCATACAAGGTATCATCGCTGCCAATACCTACATTGATACCGGGATGAATTTTAGTTCCTCTCTGACGAACAAGGATGTTACCTGCGAGAACTGACTGTCCGTCAGCACGCTTAGCACCAAGACGCTTGGACTCACTGTCACGTCCGTTCTTTGTAGAACCAACACCCTTTTTATGAGCGAACAACTGAATATTTAATGCGAACATTATGTTTCACTCCTCTCATAGCATAATGCAGATTACTTCTGCACAAGTTTCAAAAAATCACCGTACTGCCCTGACAGTTCCTCTATAAACATTACAAAGGAAGAGAGAAGCACGTCTGCACCGTCCCCACGATTTGCCGAAACAGTGCAATCTACAAAACCGTCACGCTCTTCATACGAAAGCTGTGCAAGGTTTTGCTTTTCAATGCCGTTTATTATCATCCACAACGTTGATGAAACGGCCGCACAGACTATGTCACTGCCGCTGTCGGCAAAACCGCTGTGCCCCTCCACACTAAAGCGAAGGATTTTTCCTTCGGTATCTGATACCGTCGTTACCGTAATCATAATTACGCATTGATAGCTGTGATTTCAACCTTTGTATAAGGCTGACGATGACCGTTCTTGTTTCTGTAACCTTTTTTGGGTTTCATTTTGAAAACGATAATCTTCTTGCCCTTTGTCTGGCTGAGAATCTTAGCACTTACAGTTGCACCCTCAACTGTGGGTGTACCTGCTGTAAACTTACCCTCGTCACCGATTGCAAGTACTTCGTTAAACTTGATTTCTGCGCCGTTTTCGCCTTCAAGCTTTTCAACGAAAACTACGTCACCAACCTTAACCTGATACTGCTTGCCACCGGTCTTAATTACTGCGTACATTTGTTGCACCTCCCGTTTAAACAGACTCGCTATTAAGGCGTGTAAAAAACACTTTAAAGCCTTTTCTACGCGGTTACTGTGATATGATACCACAAATCAAGTGTTATGTCAAGATTTTTTTTGTTTTATTTCGGATATATTTATTTATGTTACGGTCCCTCTACCACCGCAAGCATAAGTACACCAAGGATTACTATGGAGATAAACATATATTTCATTGGTGTAAGCTTTTCTTTTAAGAAAATTCTTGAAAGAATAAGTGCCACGATACAACCTGATGAAAGTATGGGGGCTGCAACTGCTCCGTTTCCGCTCAGTGCATATACATATGTAAACTGTCCCGCAGTTTCAAATATTGCAGCGAGGAACTTATCTTTTTGCTTCGGGATTGAGCCAAACTCAACCTTTTTAATTTTCATAAATATAAATAAGATAAGCGCAACTATCGCAAATGTCAGCTCATAGCTGGTGTTTGCAACTGCTTCAAGAGTTTCTTCGGTAACTCCGATGAGCGGAGTTTTCTTGAAGTCATCAAGATAAAACGCATCTGCAAAAGTACCTACTGCATCAAGTATTGCATATACAAAGGGCATACAAAAAGCAATTATAGCCATTTTTTTGCCCAATACTCTTTTTCTTACCGTATCTCCCCTATTTTCAAGAAAGCCGACACCGAGAACACCTATAACCATAAGAATTATAGCTATAACAGCCGGTAATGAAAGTGTTTCTTTCAAAAAGATAACACAAAGCAGCGAGCACATCGCCCCTGATGTATTTTCGATGGGATCTGATATGGATTCTTCAATAAATCGCATACCGAAATAGGAAAATGCCATGGATACAATATAAAGCATTGACACAGGAAGGTATTTGATAAGATTCACGGGATTGTAATCAATATCCTGTGTGAGCAGTGTGAATATCGCATGGATTCCCATCACGACACCTACGCATACGCAAATTTTAAGATGTGAGTACTTTTCTTGCGGCTGTGCACCTTTTTTATAAAAAAGTTCAGCAACACCCCATAAAACAGCTGTGAGTAAAGCAAATATAAACCACATATAATTTTCTCCTTATTTAATATTTTTTTTAATAATTAAAAAAGAGAAAATTCGGGCGGCGAAGTCGTTCCCTGCCCATACGCTCTTTTTTTGCACCGTGTCATACCCATAAATAAGGGTATGCCTTCATAGTTTTGTTTTTTCATATGTATTTTCGCCACCTCCTTGTGGTTTTTAGTGTAGCTCAGGTTACTTTTGCGCCTCTATAATCGCACTGTCAATATGGTCGCAGAAATTCTCTCTACCAACCTTTTCTACAAAGCCTGCCTTTTCCATTACACGCATCGGCTGACCGTTAACGTGGGAGAATATGAGCTTTATGCCGTTTTTTGGGCATTTTTCGTAAAGTTCTGTAAGTGCGTTCATAGCAGTAACATCAATTGCGGGAACACTTCTCATTCTGACAATAAGGCATTTTGTAAATTCCTTAACACTGATTTGCGCCACTCTGTCTGCCGCACCGAAGAAAAGCGGACCTGTAATTTCATATACACGGATTTCTTTTGGAAGAACCTTTAATTTTTCACTGTCATCAGTGTCTTCCTCAACATACTTCCATCCTACAACACCCGTTTCATCGCTCATTCTCTTCATAAAGAGAAGACACGCCAAAACAAAGCCTACCTCAATTGCGATTACAAGGTCAAATACCACTGTAAGAACAAATGTAATTACTAAAACTGCAATATCACTCTTTGGCGCAGTTTTTACAAGGCGTACAAACGGTCTCCACTGGCACATATTATATGCAACGACAAAAAGTATCGCCGCAATTGTCGGCATAGGGATAAGCGCCGCATATGGCATCAGGAGAACAAGTATAAGCAGAAGCACTATTGCGTGCACCATACCTGAAATCGGGGTTGAGCCGCCGTTTTTAATATTTGCGGCAGTTCTTGCGATAGCACCCGTTGCGGGGATACCGCCGAAAAGCGCACTTCCCATATTACCTACACCCTGCGCAACAAGCTCCGCATTTGAGCGGTGCTTACTGTTTGTCATACCGTCGGCAACAACGCACGAGAGAAGAGACTCAATCGCAGCTAAGATTGCAATGGTAAACGCATCGGGAAGAATACTTTTCACAAGACCAATGTTTACAGACGGCATATTAAATGACGGAAGCTTACTGCTTACAGAATACAAATCACCGATTGTAAGCACATTCATCTTAAGAAGCTTCACCATAAAAATTCCTGCTAAAACCGCAATTAGTGAGCCGGGGATTTTCTTACTAAGATAGGGCCACGCAATAAGTATAGCAATACTTATAATACCGACAATTACTGCCTGAATATTTACTGTCCCAATATTATGGAAAAACACCTCAAGCTTTTCCATTGTTTCAACGGGCGTCTCCCCACTCTTATATGTAACACCGAAAAAGTCCTTCATCTGACCTATAACAATGGTTACTGCAATACCTGCAGTAAATCCCGTTGTTATTGTATAGGGTATATATTTAATAAGACTACCCAGCTTAAATACACCCATCAGTATAAGGAACACACCTGCAAGAAGTGTTGCAAGCACAAGCCCCTCCATTCCGTTTTTTGCTACAATACCTGCAACGATTGTCGCAAACGCCGCAGTGGGTCCTGCAATCTGCACATTACTTCCGCCTAAAAGCGAAATAATAAAGCCTGCAACGATTGCCGTGTAAAGACCTTCCTCGGGGCCTACACCTGATGCAAGTGCAAGTGCGATTGAAAGCGGCAGAGCTATTATCGCAACTATTATACCTGCAACAATATCCTTTAAAAGTTTTTCCTTGCTGTAACCCTTTATAGAGGAAAACAGCATTGGTTTAAGTTCATTCATCTGTAAAATCTCCTTTAAATGACTTTTTAATACATTAAACGACTTTCTAATCGGTTATTTTATCATCATCTGAAACTTTTTTCAAGTTTTTTCTTGCTTTAACCGGGACAAAGTTTTATAATAAATTCGAATATATAAAAAGGAAGTGCTTCCCATGACAAAAATTGATATCTTTTCAGGCTTTCTCGGTGCAGGAAAAACCACGCTTATAAAAAAGCTTATTAAAGAAGCATATAGCGGTGAAAAGCTTGTTTTAATTGAAAACGAATTTGGTGAAATAGGTATTGACGGCGGATTTATGCAGGATGCGGGAATTGAGGTTAATGAAATGAACTCCGGATGCATCTGCTGCAGCCTTGTCGGTGATTTTGCCGAGGCTCTAAAAAAAGTGCTTCGTGACTACTCCCCCGACCGTATTCTTATTGAGCCGTCAGGTGTAGGAAAGCTCAGCGACGTTATCCGTGCCGTAGAGGGTGTAACAGATGACAACACAATTTTAAGCAGCTATTGCGCCGTTGTGGATGCAAAAAAATGTAAAATGTATATGAAGAACTTTGGTGAGTTCTTTAATGACCAGATTGAAACAGCCTCCTGCATTATTTTAAGCCATACTGACGGTGTTTCAGAGGACAAGCTCTCCGAGTGTGTGTCCCTTATTAAAGAGCATAATGCTGATGC
>JAZRQT010000186.1:0-3303 GCA_045650105.1 Clostridia bacterium
AGCCAAGTATCAAAATGAATATTTTTCATACGAGTTCACCTCGTATTTATTATATTAGTATTTTGACTTTTTATCGACAACTCAAAATGTTGCTTTTGCACCCTATTAGATTGTATTTACCTATTGTTTATGCTATAATACTCATTTTTTATGTGTATTATAGCATAAATCTCTTTTAAAATAAAGTGTTTTTGTATATTGCAGAAAAATATTTGCTTGCAAATAATATATAAATATACTGATAATGAAAGGATGTGTTTTATGCGGCTAATACAAGTATGAATATCAGAATGGATGCAGAGGTAAAAAGCACTTGAAGCAATCAGTGAAGGCAAAAAAATTATAAAGGAAGGCAAAGCACGTTTTAACAGCGTTGATGAAATGTTTGCCGATTTAGACAGTGATTTATTTAAATAGTTACACAAAAAACATCGCAGGACATTGTTTCCTGCGATGTTTTTGTTATACATCCAAATCTTCTGCTTTAAAGGCTGTATACCCTTCATAATAATAGCTATGGTCTACACCCTTTATATACACTTCCCGATTATCAATTTCGTCTGTCAAAGCAGCCTTTAATATATGCTTTATTTCGATGCTTCGAATAGGGCTGCGTTCCATTGCAAGCAGATAATCCTCTTTATCAACACGGCTCCAATCCACCACCTTATGAAGCTGTGTTTTGAGAATTAAGTCAAGCCATATGCGTGTACTGCGCCCGTTTCCTTCCCTGAAGGGATGGGCAATATTCATTTCAACATATTTATCAATGATTTCATCAAATGTGGTCTGCGGCATTTTATCAATACTTTCAAGTGCCGCTTCCAGATACATCAAAGGTGCAAATCTAAAATTCCCCTTTGAAATATTTACTGTTCTAAGCTTCCCTGCAAAATCATAAATCTCATCAAAAAGATACTTATGAATAGCCGCAAGGGCAGAAAACTTCCCTGCTTCCAAGGTGTTCAAAAATCCATTTTCAAATAATTCTATAGCCTTTCTTTTACTGATTTTTTCCTCTATACGGGCAAGTTCAGCCGAATCAGTAATATATAGCTTATTTTCAAGTGCCATAGTAAAACTCTCCACTTTCACTTTTATATAATTAATTATAGCACCAAATATTTAGAAAATCAACAAATATATCACTTTTGTATTTTATAAAGAATTATCTGCGTTTATATCTGCAAAATTATATCTTTTTAAATTTTATGTTGTATTTTCCAAGATTGAATGATATAATAACAGTGCTACGTTTTTTTACACTATGTAAAACACAAATTAATAATTTCACTTTCAGGAGGTACGCTATCGTAAAAATCGTACACTCTTGTTTCGTCATACTCTTGATTGTGAAATTATTTGTGTGATAAAAAAGCGTAGCAACTTCGAAACAGAGTCCCTGCGTTTTTTAGTGCGTAGCTCTGCTTTCGGGTGGGGCTGCGCATTTTTTAATTTAGCCCCGCTACCTTTTTTAGGTTGAGGGATTATTATGAGTACAGTAACACTTTGCGGACACGGCAGTCTTTCCGTATCTGAACATTCTTTTCTTGCAGAAAAACTATACTATGAGATTGAAAATTTAATCAAAAACGGTGCTGATAAATTTTTATTGGGCGGCTACGGAAGCTTTGACCATCTTTGTGCAGAAACAGTAAAAAAACTAAAAGAAATATATCCACATATAACTTCGATACTTGTAATTCCATATCTTAACAAAAAATATAATACCGACATATATGATTACACCATATACCCACCCATCGAGAAAACTCCTCCTAAATTTGCTATATCAAAAAGAAATGAATATATGGTAGAGCAATCAGATTTTGTTATTGCATATGTAACACATAGCTTTGGCGGTGCTGCAACAACGCTGGATTATGCAAGACGAAAGAAAAAAACGATTTTAAGAATAACTGTATAAGCAAAAACATCGCAGGAAAATTCCTGCGATGTTTTATATTAAGCAACTTTTAATTACTTGCTTGCACGCTCAACAAGTTCTGCGTACTTAGCCTTTGCATTAGCTGCAGCCTTAGCGAAGAGCTCTTTTGCTCTTTCAGGGTTAGAGCGGGCAAGTGAATTGTAACGAACCTCATTCATAAGGAAGTCCTCATAGCTTTCGCTGGGTTCCTTAGAGTCAAGAACGAAGGGATTAAGACCTTCAGCTGTTCTTCTGGGGTCGAAACGGAACAAATGCCAGTAACCTGCCTGAACGGCACGCTTCTCTTCTGTCTGAGCAATGCTCATACCGCCCTTGATACCGTGGTTGATACACGGAGCATATGCAATAACGATAGAAGGTCCGTTGTAAGAACCAGCCTCAACAAATGCCTTGATACACTGGTTGTTGTCAGCACCCTGAGCAACCTGTGCAACGTATACATAACCATAGCTCATAGCGATAGCTGCAAGGTCTTTCTTCTTAACTTCCTTACCTGCTGCTGCGAACTTCGCAATAGCACCTGTAGGTGTAGCCTTTGAAGACTGACCGCCTGTGTTTGAGTAAACCTCTGTATCAAATACAAGGATGTTTACATCGTCACCGCTTGCAAGAACGTGGTCAAGACCGCCGTAGCCGATATCGTATGCCCAACCGTCACCACCAAGGATCCATACAGACTTCTTGGAAAGGTATTCCTTATCCTTAAGAATTTCTGCTGCCTCAGGTGTGTTCATCTTAGCGAGAACTTCTACAAGCTCTTCTGCAGCAACCTTGTTTGCATTTACATCTTCCTTAGTTGTAAGGAACTTGTCAATGATTGCCTTTGCAGCATCATCAGCAGTTTCCTTAACACCCTCAACCTTCTTAACGAGGTCTTCACGGATAGTATACTGTGCAAGGTACATACCGTAACCGTATTCAGCGTTATCCACGAAGAGAGAGTTAGCCCATGCAGGACCTTCGCCCTTTTCGTTAACTGTGTAAGGAGTTGACGGGCAGCTACCACCCCAGATTGAAGAACAACCTGTAGCGTTTGCAATGTACATCTTATCGCCGTAAAGCTGAGTTACGAGCTTAGCATAAGGTGTCTCACCGCAGCCTGCGCATGCGCCTGAGAACTCAAGAAGGGGCTGCTTGAACTGGCTGCCCTTAACTGTTGTTTCCTTAAACTTCTCAAATACTTCTTTCTTTGCAGGAACCTTGATTGCATAATCAAATATTGCCTGCTGAGCTTCCTGAGTTTCGAGAGGCTGCATAACGAGAGCCTTCTCACCCTTCTTACCGGGACATACATTTGCACAAGAACCGCAACCTGTACAGTCAAGTACAGATACAGCCATTGCAAAGTAAAGACC
>JAZRQT010000187.1:0-7159 GCA_045650105.1 Clostridia bacterium
TTTCGCCATTTTGGCGCTCAAAATGGCACAGAACAACCCCAAAGATTGGGGCAGGGGTTGATGGAAAAAACACTTTTGAAAAATTTTTCACACCACATCAGGTGTAAATTTAACATATTAAAGAAATGTGTGTTATAATGATTTTGCAGGGTGTACGAATTTGTTGCTACACAAACAAAAACAAACGGAGCTTAAACATTGTTTAAACTCCGTTTGTTTTATATGTTAAGATAAATATTAATGAAAGTTTAAAATAGCCTTGCTTTCAGCAGATTAACGTGATAGTATGGTTAGAGGAGGGGTTAAATATGTATGAAAAAAGACCACGTGGATGCTCTACTAAGCTATTTCCAATTCTTACTGTAATACTTGTTTTTCTAATGATAGATGCATTTACTCCAAAGGACAAATATTCCTCATGGAAGGACACACACGAGAGATACTGTTATGCCCGATATCAGATAATAGGGGGGCAGGATTCTTACAGCTTACACGATGAAAAATACAGTGTTTGCCTTGTTCCTCGTGTTATAGATTATAAAGAAACGGATGAAAAGGTGTACATATACGGTCAAGACCCTTTATCTGAAGACAGTGCGATTGAGCATTTTGATATCTACCTTGTAATTGATAAGGAAAAGGAAAAATCGATAGTATGGCTCTATACGAAAAGGCAGGCAGAACTTAGAATAGACAAAGGGAAGAAAATGCGTGCTGATGGAGATTTAGTAATTCTTGAAGCATATGGGGATTTCTCAAAAGAGGATAGGGCAGAGTTTGAAACACTTTCAAAAACACAGGAAGAATAAACACAAAAAACGGCTATGCGATAAATGAAATCGCATAGCCGTTTATGTTTTGTTTGTTATATTTCCCGTCGTCCTTCCATTGCCCTCGCAAGCGTTACCTCGTCGGCAAATTCAATGTCACCGCCCACAGGTATTCCGTGTGCAATGCGTGTGACAGTAATGCCCATTCCTTTAAGAAGGCGTGCTATGTACATAGCGGTTGCCTCTCCCTCAACGGTGGGATTTGTAGCCATAATAACCTCTGTCACCTCGGGGGTAAGACGTGATATAAGCTCCTTTATTTTAATATCATCGGGACCTATACCGTCCATCGGGGAAATAGCCCCGTGCAGTACGTGATAAAGTCCGTTGTATTCCTTTGTCTTTTCAAGTGCCGTAACATCCTTGGGACTTTCCATTACACAGATTGTGCTATTATCACGCTTTTGCGATGCGCAGACATCGCAAAGCGGCTTGTCCGTAAGGTTCTGACACTTTGCGCAAAGATGCACGTTTGTCTTAGCCTTGTTAATTGCGCCTATAAATTTCTCCACCTTTGCCTCAGGCATATTCATCACGTGAAAGGCAAGCCTGACTGCGCTCTTATGTCCGATGCCGGGTAATTTTTCAAATTCGTTTATAAGCTCCTCTAAAGAAACGGGATACATATAATCAACTCCTGCAAACACTCCCTTATATTAGGGGGATTATTAAGGGGTACTCCCCTTAATGTATAAATCCGTCAAAAGCGGGGGCGTGTACCTCGATTTTGACACCTTGACCGGGCTGGCACGGTGAGTGCCGCGCGAGCGAAAGCCCGTATCTCGAAAGAGAATGTTTTGCTTGCAAAACTTCTTTTTCGAAAGGCATCAGCCTTTAAAATAACCCCGGGATGCTCATACCGCCCGTAATGCTTTTAAGACTGCCTGCCGCCGCCTCGTCAGCTTTTCTGAGTGCTTCGTTAACTGCAGAAACAATCATATCCTCAAGCATTTCAACATCATCAGGGTCTACCGCATCGGGAGATATTTTAAGCTCGATAAGCTCTTTTTTACCGTTGATTTTTACATTAACAGCACCGCCGCCTACAGAGGTTTCAATAATCTGCTCGGAAAGTGACTCCTGCGCTTTAAGCATTTCCTCCTGCATTTTCTGTGCCTGCTTAATCATATTGTTCATATTTCCCATTCCGCCCATACCCATATTACGGGGAAATCCGCCTTTAGCCATTTTAAAACATCCTTTCGTTTATTCTGTAGTAGTTATTGGAAGATTTATAATATCATCAAGGGGGTCGTGCTTATCTTCCTTTTTTACGTTTGTGAAAAAATCCCCCTCAAGCCGTGTTACGGCATTCGCATCAAGACCCGTATGTGCCTTTACCGCTGCGTTTATATCACCGAGACTGTCACGCACCATATCCTGAAGCTCCAATCCGCCGTTATCGGGGAAAACAAGGGCGAGCTTTCCGCCCTTTTCATAAAGCATAACATTCTCAAGCGCCGCAAAAAGCATAATACTGCTTGATAAATCGTTCATTATTTCGGGCCACGCACTTTTAATTTTATCGAGGAATTCACTGTCCGGAATATCGGGACGCACCTCTTCTTTGGAAGCTTCCTTTTCGGGTGCTTTTTCCTTTTGTGGTGCGGGTGCCTTTTTCTGCGAAACCTCGGGGGCGGTAATACTGCCGCTCTCAAGCCTTCTTTCAAGCTCCGCAATTCGTGACATAAGTGCGTCAAACGAGCCGTCATTTCCCTTTATACATAGCTTTATGAGCGCCGCCTCATAAATAACCCTCGGGTTTGTCATAAAGCGTGCGGTGGAAACCGCCTCTGAAAGAGACTTTATTGCATATAACAGCTTTTCCGTTGAATAGCTTTGTGCATTTTTCAAAAGCTCATTATATTCGCTTTCATCAAAATCACTTTTACATTTTCCCGAAACGGATATAATAAGCATATCTCGGAGCGCACGTATCAGTGTTTCTATAAACGGGGATAAATTTTTACCCCGTGAACATACATCATCAATGGTATCAACAACGCCCTGCGTGTCGCAAACACCAAGGCATCGGCAAAGCTCTATTACAGCATCATTTTCCGCCCTGCCTAAAAAATCTGCAACAAACTCCGTATCAACCTCTTTGCCTGCCGCAATACACGGGTCAAGAAAGCTTAGCGCATCACGAAGCGACCCGTCAGCGTGCAGTGCAATCATCCTCAGTGCCTTTTCCTCTGCCATAATACCCTCGGCATTACAGATATAGTCAAGACGGTCATATATATCATCAGGTGTTATTCTCTTAAAGTCAAAGCGCTGACATCTGGAGGAAATTGTTTCAAGTACCTTATTCGCCTCTGTCGTGGCGAGCACAAATTTAACGTGTGCAGGCGGCTCCTCCAAAAGCTTTAAAAGCGCATTGAATGCATCGTTGCTAAGTGCGTGCACCTCGTCAATAATATAAACCTTATACTTTGTAACGGCGGCGGTATAGCTAGCCTCCTCACGAAGGGTGCGGATGTTATCAACGCCACGGTTACTCGCAGCGTCAATTTCTATAATGTCCATTATACTGCCGTTTTCAATGCCTGTGCAGGTAGCACATTTGTTGCAGGGATTTCCGCCCAGTGGATTTTCACAGTTTACCGCCCTGCTCAGTATTCGTGCAGTGGAGGTTTTACCCGTTCCACGGCTGCCGCAGAACAAAAACGCATGACCGCAGGCATTATTCTTTATTTCGTTTTTAATTGTTTGCGTAACGTGCTCTTGCCCGACAACGTCATCAAAGGTTCTCGGTCGCCACTTTCTGTAAAGTGCCTGATATTCCATGCGTCTGCCTCCTTTTTTATGTACTAAAAAACCGCCAAAGGCGGCTGATTACGATTTTGTTGTACACCCCGAAATCGACACAAGTTTATATGCGGAAATCATACAGTTAGCTCTGGTCAGGCGCCCTTGCGGCACATCCCGGGAAATGCTTATCGCTGCTCGGTTCCCCGCCTGACGAGGTTCACACTCCGACATTGCGCAAGACCCGACCGTCAACACCACTTATATGCTCCTGCCATACAAAAAAATGCCTCAATCGGGGACATAACCTCCGCTTTAGCGGATTGCGGATTCAGGGCACCGCTACCTCCCCGGCCGGTACAACAAATAAAGTATACCACGAAACCGCAGGTTTATCAATAGTTTTTGTTATCCAATAATGTATTTTTTTCTAATATTTATGAAATTTTTGATAAAAAAAAGGAATTTTAAACCGAGTGTCGAAAATAATAATATAAAATCTATATATTAAATCAGTAAGAGGGGTGCAGGATGGCTGCTTTTTATTCGGACGAGCTTGTAAGTGAGATTGCCTCGGCAAATGACATTGTGGATATTGTTTCGGCTTATGTGCGTCTGAAAAGGTCGGGAAGCAGTTATATGGGATGCTGTCCCTTCCATCGTGAGAAAACACCCTCCTTTCACGTAAGTGCGGACAAGCAGCTCTACCATTGCTTCGGATGCGGTGCGGGCGGCAGTGTAATTCAGTTTATTATGAATGCCGAGGGGCTTGATTTCCCCGATGCGCTCCGCTTTCTCGCAGACAGGGCGGGCATACGCCTTCCCGAGGATGGCGGTGCATTAAACGAAGAACGCCACAACCGTAAACAACAGATATATGCAATGAACCGTGATGCGGCACGCTTTTTTAGAGAATGTCTGCTCTCTCCCGAGGGGGAAGCGGCGCAGACGTATCTTACAAAACGTGGACTTTCGGGAAAAACGATTGCGGCTTTTGGAATAGGCTTATCGCCATCGGGATGGGACGGACTTTTAAAGCATTTGCAGAAAAAAGGATATAACCGCTCGCTGATGGTGGAGGCAGGGCTGTGTATCCAAAATGAAAAGGGGCATACGTATGACCGTTTCAGGGGCAGGGTAATGTTTCCGATTATAGATGTACGTGGAAATATTATCGGCTTTGGCGGACGAATACTTGGCGGCGACGGTGCAAAATATATGAATTCCCCCGAAAGTATAGTTTATGACAAGGGTAAAAACCTTTTTGCGCTGAATATTGCTAAAAAAAGCGGCAGAGGGTATTATATACTGGTAGAGGGTTATATGGATGTAATTTCACTGCATCAGGCAGGAATAAATGCGGCAGTTGCAGGATGTGGAACGGCTCTCACACGGGAGCAGGCACGGCTTATTGCAAAAAGCCCCGTCTATCTGTGCTATGACAGTGATGAGGCAGGAATGAAGGCGTGCGAAAGGGCAGCGGAAATCTTTAAGGAATTTGAAACCAAATTGCGTGTGGTTACAATTCCTGACGGAAAGGATGCCGACGAATTTATCAAAAAGCACGGCGGAGAGGCATTTGAGGAGCTTCTCAAAAAAGCGAAAACTGTTACCGAGCATCGGCTTGATATGATTCTTCGGGATGTTGATTTAAACGATGCCACTGAGAAAATTGAGATGATGGGAAAGGCGGCAAAGCTTTTTTCAGGAATTTCAAACGCAGTTGAGAGGGAGATTTATATAGGCAGGCTTTCCGCAAAAAGCGGTATCAGTGCCCAGTCGATAAACAGTGAGGTCAGGAAGGTCAATGCGAAAAATATCCGCAAAGAGGTTTCCGGGGAACTTAGAAAAACCGTCGGCACAGCGCAAGGCGGGCAAAAATCAGGGCGGCGTACCCTTGCCGAGGCGGGGCTTCTTTCTATGATAGCGGAGAGTGAGAAGGTATACCTTCAGTTTGCGGATGAATTTACCTCTGATAGCTTTAGCGAGGACATACATAAACAGATTTTTAATCATATATGTACATATTATAAAGAGGGCAAGGATGGCAGATGTGCTGATTTCCTGATGAAATCTATGCCAGGAAATGAAAAGGAGCTTTCAACAGTTCTTATGGCGGTCCAAAATGTGGAAAATGAGATGCAGGCGGCACACGATTTTGCCGATGTGCTGAAAAACGAAATCTTTAATGAAAAATTGCAAAAGGCTCAGAGCGAGGGCGATATAGCACTGATAAGTGAGCTTTTAAAATCTAAAAAACAAAAAGCCTGAAACAGTGCGGTGAAAGGATTGGTAGTAAATGGCTGAAACAGTAAATAAAAAGTCAATAGTTAAGGAGCTTATCGACAAGGGTAAGCAGAAGGGAATGCTTACAGAGCAGGAGATTGAGGATGCTCTTTCCGAGATTGAGCTTGATGCAGACCAGATTGAAAAGATACACGACAATTTTGAGGCTCTTGGTATAGATGTTGTCGGCGATATTGAACAGGAAATCAAAAAAATTGAAATTTCCGAAGAGGATTTGGAGAATTTGTCCGTTCCCGAGGGTATTAACGTGGATGACCACGTAAGAATGTATCTTAAAGAAATCGGTAAAGTTTCCCTGCTTTCTGCTGATGAGGAGATTGAGTTTGCACGCCTTATGTCAGAGGGTGATGAGGCGGCGAAGAAAAAGCTTACCGAGGCAAACCTCAGACTTGTTGTAAGTATTGCAAAGCGTTATGTGGGCAGAGGTATGCTTTTCCTTGACCTTATTCAGGAGGGAAACTTAGGTCTTATCAAGGCTGTTGAAAAATTTGACTATACAAAGGGATATAAGTTCAGTACGTATGCAACGTGGTGGATAAGACAGGCAATCACACGTGCGATTGCAGACCAGGCACGAACAATCAGAATTCCCGTGCATATGGTGGAAACAATTAATAAGCTTATCCGTGTTTCAAGACAGCTTCTTCAGGAATTGGGCAGAGAGCCTTCCCCCGAAGAAATTGCAAAGGAAATGGGTATGAGCCTTGAAAAAGTACGTGAGATAATGAAAATTGCTCAGGAGCCTGTTTCCCTCGAAACACCTATCGGTGAGGAGGAGGACAGCCATCTTGGTGACTTCATTCCCGATGATGATGCACCTGCCCCCAGTGAGGCGGCATCCTTTATGCTCCTCAAGGACCAGCTTATGGATGTACTCAACACCCTTACCCCAAGAGAGGAAAAGGTTTTAAGACTTCGTTTCGGCTTAGAAGACGGAAGGGCAAGAACTCTTGAAGAAGTAGGCGGCGTGTTCGACGTAACACGTGAGAGAATCCGTCAGATAGAGGCAAAGGCACTTCGTAAGCTTCGTCATCCCAGCCGCAGTAAGAAGCTTAAGGATTTCCTGGAATAATTTTTTATAAAGGTATTGATTTTTTCGGCTTGATGTAATATAATAAATGCGTTAAGCCGATGTGATGGAATTGGCAGACGTAACGGACTCAAAATCCGTCGGTGGCAACACCGTGCGGGTTCGACCCCCGCCATCGGCACCATAAAGCACAGCTATACTTAAAAGAGTGTAGTTGTGCTTTTTTGTTGGATTTTTCGCC
>JAZRQT010000188.1:0-1889 GCA_045650105.1 Clostridia bacterium
TGGCATTTGGAATATAATGTATTATCAAGTGTCAAACGGAGGTATATATGATTTGCAATAATATTCTGGATGCAATAGGAAACACGCCGATGATTTTCCTTACAAGGATGTGCGATGAGGATAGCGCTCGCATCCTTGTCAAGTTTGAGGGACTTAATGTCGGCGGCTCAATAAAAACAAGAACTGCGTATAATATGATATTAGAAGCAGAAAAGCAGGGAAAAATAAATAAAGATACTATTATCGTAGAGCCGACGAGCGGTAATCAGGGAATAGGTCTTGCCTTAGTCGGCGCAGTGCGGGGATATCAGACAAAAATTATTATGCCCGACTCTGTCAGCGAAGAGCGCAGAAAGCTTGTCGAGCATTACGGTGCTGAGGTTGTCCTCATCCACGATGCAGGAAATATCGGTGAATGTATAGATGAATGTTTACGCACTGCACTAAAAATGCAAAGTGAAAACCCAAATGTATTCGTTCCCCAGCAATTTGAAAACCCTGCAAATCTTTCTGCACAGCGTAACTTTACAGGTGTAGAAATATTAAATCAGGTTGACGGTCCCATTCACGGCTTTTGCAGTGGTATAGGAACAGGAGGGACAATAACGGGTATCGGTGAAGTTCTTAAGGAGAAAAATCCCGATATTACCATATGGGCAGTGGAGCCTGAACACGCCGCAATACTTTCGGGTGGTTCAATTGGTACACATCTTCAGATGGGTATCGGTGACGGACTTATCCCTGCAATTTTAAACACAGATATTTACAGTGATATTTGTATTATAAAGGATGAAGAGGCTATCCGCACGGCGAAGGAGCTTGCCTCCAAAGAAGGTATTATGTGCGGAATTTCGAGCGGTACAAATGTTGCCGCCGCTATAAAACTTGCTAAAAAGCTTGGACGGGGTAAAACTGTTGTTACAGTTCTTCCCGATACCGCAGAACGGTATTTTTCAACCCCGCTCTTTGAATAATTTATATATACAGGAGGAAATTTTATGAACACAAATGTAAGACCTGATACTATGCAGCGTATCACAACAAAAGAATTAGCAGACAGTTTCATTGCCGAGCAGATTGCCCTCGTGCGTGAGCAGGTCGGCGATAAAAAGGTTTTATTGGCACTTTCCGGCGGCGTTGACAGCAGCGTTGTTGCGGCACTTTTAATCAAGGCTATCGGCAAGCAGCTTGTTTGTGTACACGTAAACCACGGTTTAATGCGCAAGGGCGAAAGTGAGGAAGTTATTGAAGTCTTCCGCAATCAGCTTGATGCAAACCTTATCTATATTGACGCAACAGACCGTTTTCTTGATAAGCTTGCAGGCGTAGCAGAGCCTGAGAAAAAGCGTAAAATTATCGGTGGTGAATTTATCGTTGTGTTTGACGAAGAAGCTCGCAAGCTTGACGATGTTGATTTCCTTGCACAGGGTACAATCTACCCTGACATTCTTGAAAGCGACGGTGTAAAGGCACACCACAACGTAGGCGGACTTCCCGAAGATATGAAGTTTGAGCTTGTTGAGCCTATTAAGCTTCTTTATAAAGGTGAAGTACGTGTTGTAGGTAAGGCGCTTGGTCTTCCCTCTTCAATGGTTGACCGTCAGCCCTTCCCCGGACCCGGTCTCGGCGTAAGATGTCTTGGTGCAATCACACGTGACAGACTCCACGCCCTTCGTGAGGCTGATGCAATCCTTCGTGAGGAATTTGACAATTGCGGTCTTTCAAAAACTGTATGGCAGTATTTTGTTGCCGTTCCCGATATGAAAAGTGTCGGTGTAAAGGACGATAAGCGTTATGAGGGATGGCCCGCAATCATTCGTGCGGTAAATACCCCCGATGCTATGACTGCCACTATTGAAGAAATTCCTTATGATGTACTTAATAAGATT
>JAZRQT010000189.1:0-5714 GCA_045650105.1 Clostridia bacterium
TTTCGTTATACGCAAAATATGAAACATCCTTATGAATGATTTCAAAAAGCGGTGATTCTGCAATATAAACCTTTCCCTCCTCAATAAGGGTTGGAACGAGTGTGTAAAGCATTGTCAGGATAAGTGTTCTTATCTGGAAACCGTCTACGTCGGCATCAGTACAGATAATTATTTTATCCCAACGAAGATTATTTAGGTCGAAGGAATTCATATCCTTGTTATGCTTTGTTTTAAGCTCTACACCGCAGCCGATAACCTTTATAAGGTCAGTTATAATTTCGCTTTTAAAGATTTTTTCAAAATCAGCCTTAAGACAGTTGAGGATTTTACCCCTTACGGGAATTATTGCCTGGAATTCAGCATCTCTGCCGAGTTTACAAGCACCAAGGGCACTGTCACCCTCAACTATATAAAGCTCACGCCTGGAAACGTCCTTTGTTCGGCAATCAACAAATTTCTGCACACGGTTTGTAACGTCCATCGTTCCCGTAAGTTTTTTCTTAAGATTGGTACGTGTCTTTTCCGCAGTTTCACGGCTGCGCTTGTTTACAAGCACCTGATTACAGATGCGCTCCGCCTCGGGACGGTTTTCAATAAAGAATATTTCCAAATTTTTGCGCAGGAAGTCCGTCATTGCCTCCTGAATAAATTTGTTGGTAATACTCTTTTTAGTCTGATTTTCATAGCTGACAACGGTTGAAAAACAGTTCGTTACGAGTATCAGACTGTCGGATATGTCATTAAAGGTTATTTTTGCCTCTGTTTTTGTATATTTATTATTCTGCTTGAGATAAGCATCTATTGCACTGACAAAGGCACTTCTTGCCGCCTTGTCAGGTGCACCGCCGTGCTCAAGATAGCTTGAGTTATGGTAATACTCTATAAACTGCACATCATTTGAAAAGGCGAATGCCGCACTCAGCTTAACCTTGTAATCCTTCATATCCTCACGGTCACGCCCTGTGCGCTCCCCCTCATAAAAAGCGGTGTTTGAAATACGCTTTTCATTTTCGGGGCAAAGCTCGTTAATATAGTCAACGATACCGTTTTCATAGCGGAATTCAAACTTTTTAACCTCACCGCCGTTTTCGTGATAGGTAAGCTTGAAGGTAAGACCTGCATTTACAACAGCCTGACGTTTCAGTGAATCTGTAAGAAATTCAAGAGGTATATTTATGTCGGTAAAAACGTCAAGGTCGGGACGCCATTTAATCGTAGTTCCCGTAGAGCGGTATTTCTTTTCCTCTTTGAAAAGACCGCCTGCATTTTCGCCCTTTTCAAAATAAAGAGTATGTTCATATCCGTCACGGTTAACCGTGACGTTCATATATTCAGCACTGTACTGTGTTGCGCAAAGACCAAGACCGTTAAGACCGAGGGAATAGAGATAGTTTTCGCCCTCGCCCTTGTCATACTTACCGCCTGCGTAAAGCTCACAGAAAACAAGCTCCCAGTTGTATTTTTCCTCTTTCATATTCCAGTCAAGCGGAATACCTCTGCCGTAGTCCTTTACCTCAATAGACATATCGGCAAAGCGTGTAACCTCAATAACCTTGCCGTAGCCTTCCTTAGCCTCGTCAATGGAATTTGAGATTATTTCAAATACGCTGTGCTCACATCCCTCAATTCCGTCAGAACCGAAAATTACACCCGGTCTTTTGCGGACACGGTCTGCACCCTTGAGGGCGGTTATACTTTCATTACCATAGCTTTTTTTAGCCATTATATATCCTCCGTTTGCTTATTTTTGGGGATAGGAAAAAATCCTTTAGAACGGACCTGCCTGAGCCAAGCGAAGCTATAAATAAAGATTTTTTGTAAAGCAAAAAATCTACCATCACTTCGCATTTCGAACTTCGCATTTCGAATTTGCTGTACCACCGCCTTTTTGCGGTCTGGACTTTTTTTACATCCCTTTTTGTACTTCGGCGGCTTTTACAGTATTTCTCATCAGCATCGCTATTGTCATCGGGCCTACACCGCCGGGAACGGGTGTAATTGCTGATGCCACATCTGATACAGCATCATAATCAACATCGCCGCAAAGCTTTCCGTTTTCATCACGGTTCATACCTACGTCAATTACAATTGCGCCATCCTTAACCATATCGGCAGTTATAAATTTAGCCTTACCTACTGCTGCAACGAGGATGTCTGCACGGCGGCAAACCTCCTTAAGGTCTTTTGTACGGCTGTGGCAGATGGTAACTGTACCGTTTTCGTGCAAAAGAAGCATTGCCTGCGGCTTCCCTACTATGTTGCTTCTTCCTACAACAACACATTCCTTGCCGCTAACCTCAATACCTGTCAGGCGGATAAGCTCCATAACGCCTGCAGGCGTGCAGGGAAGAAAGTCAAAGTTACCAATCATAATTTTGCCCACATTTACGGGGTGGAATGCATCGACATCCTTTTCGGGAAGAATACGAAGAAGTACCTTTTCACTGTCAATGCCCTTGGGAAGAGGAAGCTGTACGAGTATTCCGTTTATATCCTTGCGTGCATTGAGTGAATCGATAAGAGAGAGAAGCTCTTCCTCTGTTGTTTCCTCGGGAAGTGCGTGCTCCTCAGAATAAATTCCGCAAACCTCGCACGCCTTTTTCTTGTTGTTTACGTATACACGGCTTGCGCTGTCATTACCTACTATAATTACTGCAAGTCCGACATTAATGCCTTCTTGCTTTAGTTGTTCCACCTTGTCTCTTAAATCCTCTTTTATCTTTTGTGAGAGTGCCTTTCCGTCTAATATCTGTGCTGCCATTATTAATTCTCCTTTCGGGTTTTATCAGGCAATCGCCGCCAAAACCGATAAGGTCTGTGCGGTTTGCCTTTACAAGTGCCTCGTGCACCAAATTATAATTTTCCTTTCGTGACGATTGTAAAAGTGCCCTTTGAAGTGCCTTTTCGTGAGGAGTTTTAGGCACATATACTTTTTTTAATGTACGTGGGTCAAGCCCCGTATAAAACATCGCCGTAGAAAGTGTTCCGGGTGTGGGGTAAAAATCCTGCACCTGCTCGGGACGGATATTATTGCGTTTTAAATAAACTGCCAAATCGATTGCATCACGAAGAGTGCTTCCGGGATGGCTTGACATCAGGTAGGGAACAAGGTATTGCTCCTTACCTAACTTCTTGTTTATCTCATAAAATTTGCGGCAGAAATTTTCATACTGCTTAACACCGGGCTTTCCCATATAGCGAAGAACATTGTCGCTTATATGCTCGGGCGCAACCTTGAGCTGACCGCTTACGTGATGCTCACAAAGCTCATAGAAAAATGTATCGTCCTTATCACTGATAAGATAATCGTAGCGTATACCGCTGCGTATAAAAACTTTTTTTACACGTGGAAGTGCCCTTAATTTACGAAGAAGCTCCACATAATCACTGTGGTCAACCTCCGCATTTGGGCATACAGACGGATAAAGACACTGCCTCTGTCGGCAGGTGCCGCTCTTGAGCTGCTTTTTGCAGGAAGGAGCACGGAAGTTTGCGGTAGGACCGCCTACATCGTGTATATATCCCTTAAAATCCTTGTCCCAGATAAGCTTTTGCGCCTCGGCAAGGATTGATTGATGACTTCTTGACTGAACAACCCTGCCCTGATGAAACGTCAGCGCACAAAAGGAGCAACTGCCAAAACAACCCCTTGACGAGGTGATTGAAAACTTAACTTCTTCAAGTGCAGGAATACCACCATCCTTATCATAGGATGGGTGCCACGCACGCATAAAGTTAAGCGAATAAACTCTGTCCATTTCCTTTTGCGAAAGGGGCGGTGACTGCGGAAGCTGTACGAGATATTTATCGCCGTGCTGCTGTACAAGTGTTTTGCCTCTTACACTGTCCTGCTCATAATACTGCGCCGCGGCGGCACGTGCATAGCTTTCCTTGTCGGTGCTGACCTTTTCAAAAGAAGGGAGAACAACACTGTTTTTAGGAACTTTATCAGATATATAACAGCTACCCTTTAAATTTGTGATATGGTTTATCGGAATACCATCTGACAGAGCCTCGGCAAGTGATAAGAGCGAGCGTTCGCCCATACCGAAAAGGAGCATATCTGCGCCCGAATCCACAAGGATACTGCGCCGCACCTTATCCTGCCAATAGTCGTAGTGGGCAAACCTGCGAAGGCTCGCCTCTGTTCCGCCTATAATTACGGGAATATCGCCAAAGGCACTGCGTGCCATATTTGAATATACAATAACGCATCTGTCAGGACGAAGCCCCGCCTTTCCCCCGGGGGAATAGACGTCGCTGCTGCGCCTCTTTTTTGATGCTGTATAGTGATTTACCATAGAATCAATAACTCCGCCTGAAATCAGCACACCAAGTCTGGGAATACCGTAAGAGGTGAGTGCTGACGGATTATTACGGTCAGGCTGGGCACAGATACATACCCTGTAACCGTTTGCCTCCAGCAGGCGTGAAAGAAGAGCCGTACCAAAAGAAGGATGGTCTACATACGCATCACCTGAAATGAAAAGAAAATCGTAGTAATCCCATCCTAAAGCATCCATATCAGATTTTGAAACGGGTAAAAAATCACTGTTCATAGTTCTAACTCCTCAATCTACTTAATTATAATATATTATAAACTTCATTTCAAGCAAAAATTTCATTATGCACACATCAAGAACGGGAAAAATGGAATAAAATGCAGAAAAAAGGGGGCGAGGGGCAAAAATATTACAAAATTATTATTTTTTATGCACAAGAAGACAAAGAATTGCATTGAAAATATATGGAAAATTTTGTAAAATATTTTTTAGAATATATACAAAAAAATGTTGCTTGAAATGCACTTTGTCACGGAATATAATGGTACTTAAAATAGGAGGGGAATAACTATGGCAGAACCAATGTACATAAGACAGACCGAAACAGAAAGCATCCTTGGCGACAGAATAGTGCTTTACTATTTCACCACTGAGAAAAAGGAGAAAATAGGCGAAACCGAGGCAGTAAGATACGGAATAGGAATAGATATGTATACACAGCTACCGTATCAGCGCACCACAAAGGAAAGAAAGGTTGTTGATGCAGTATTCAGGAGTAAACGTGATGCACAGAAATTCATTGATGTTTTGTGCGAAGGATGCGTTACGCCTGCGACGCTTGAGGATATAATAAACGACAATCTGCAGAAGGAATGTGTAATTTGAAAAAATTTGAAAAAAACACTTGCAATTATATAAAGATTGTGATATAGTGCTTAGGTAAAAAGCGGTCCTCTGCATTTCTTTCGTACGAACGCTTTATTTTTACCGCTATATGCGGGAGAGAAAGGAGAGATTTGAGTGGACGTTTTAAAGGCGATTACTCAGGAGCAGATCAGAACTGACCTTCCCACGCTTGAAATCGGTGATTATGTAAAGCTGTACGTAAAGGTTAAGGAGGGTGCAAAGGAAAGACTTCAGATGTTTGAGGGTACCGTTATCTCTAAGAAGCATGGCGGCATTCAGGAAACATTTACTGTAAGACGTCTTTCATACGGTGTCGGTGTTGAAAGAACATTCCCTGTTAATTCACCCACCCTTGACAGAATCGAGGTTGTAAGACACGGTAAGGTTAAGCGTGCTAAACTGTACTATCTGCGTGACAGAGTTGGTAAGGCAGCTAAAGTTAAGGAAAGACTTTAATAGTCAAATGAGAGGGAATCTGTCACCTTTGGCAGGTTCCCTTTTCAGTTAGTCAGATGACTACAGGAG
>JAZRQT010000190.1:0-2227 GCA_045650105.1 Clostridia bacterium
GTACGCTCCGCACAGTTTGTCACGCCGTAAGAGCTGTTTTCAACATTGCATCCTGTGTATACCTTGCCGTTTTTTGTAAGGAGTGCCGCCCCCACCGTAAATTTTGAATACGGTGCATAAGCATTTTTCATAGCATCTGTCGCTTTTTGCACAAGCTCATTCTTTGTCATATAATCTCCTCCAGAAAGCTTTTACCGTTTAACGTATTCTCTACGTCAAGATACTGTGCCACCACTGCGGCAATATCTGAAAAGCCGTCCCTCGTTCCTAAATTTACACCTTTTATATTCTTTGAATAAATAATCATCGGTATATATTCACGTGTGTGGTCTGTGCCTGAAAACCCTGGGTCACATCCGTGGTCTGCCGTAATTATGAGTAAATCATCATCACGCATTTTTTCTGTAAATTCAGGGATAAAGCTGTCAAAACGGCTCAGTGCGGCTGCGTATCCGTCCGTATCATTTCTGTGTCCGTAAACCATATCAAAATCAACTAAATTGGCAAAACAAAGTCCCTCAAAATCTTTTTGCAGAATTTCAAGGATTTTTTCGCATCCGTCATCGTTATTTTTCGTGGGATGGCTCTCGCTGATACCCCTTGATGCAAAAATATCGCTTATTTTTCCAATGGAAATCACACTTTTCCCTGCTTTTAATAGAATGTCAAGGAGAGTGTCACATGGCGGCTCAAGGGAGAAATCGTGTCTTCCGTCAGTGCGGTAAAAATGGGGCGCCGTTCCGTTAAACGGACGTGCAATCACTCTGCCCACTCCGTTTTCACCTGTCAGTACCTCACGTGCAATGCGGCAATAGGAATAAAGCTCCTCCCTGTCCACAATATCCTCGTGCGCCGCTATCTGAAACACACTGTCTGCCGAGGTATATACGATAAGCTTTCCGCTTTCCATATGCTCCTTTGCATAATCCTTTATAACCTGTGTTCCTGAATACGGCTTGTTACAAAGAACTCCCCTTCCTGTGCGGTGTGAAAATTCGTCAATAATTTCTTTTGGAAACCCATTGGGAAATGTCGGAAACGGTTTATCAAGAACTACACCTGCGATTTCCCAGTGTCCCGTGGTGGTATCTTTTCCCGCTGATTTTTCAGAGAGTCTCGCAACAGCACTGTTCTGTAAAGGCTTTTTTTCAAGAAAGCTTAGCCCCTCTATATTTCCAATACCCATTTTAATAAGGTTTGGTACATTGAATTTTTCAGATTTACTTATGCTTTTTAGGGTATGCGCCCCTTTATCCCCGTAAAGGTGTGCATCGGGAAGTGCCCCTGCGCCCACACTGTCAAGCACAATCAAAAACACTCTTTTCATAATAAAACCTTCCTTTATTTTAGTATATAGTATTTGATGTGGTAAAATCAACCCCTTTAGAAAAAGTTTAGTGCATATTTGTATTGAATTGTATTTCAAAATATGGTAAAATATATAATGTAATTTTATTTATACGGAGATAGATTTTATGACTTACGAGGAGTTTCGTTCTTCAATTAAAGATGGTAAGATTTCTCCGCTTTATATTTTTGAGGGGCAGGAGGATTTCCTTATTGAATTCTGCCTTGGGGAGCTTAAAAAGGCACTTATTGAGCCGTGGTCGGAAATGATGAATTTTAAAAGCTATGCAGAACTTCCACCATTTTCCGAGGCACAGGATTTTATGGAAACTCTCCCCGTGATGAGTGAGCGGAAATTACTCATTTTTCGAAAATGCGGCCTTTTTTCGGGGAATATTAAAAACAAAGCACAGTGGGAGGAGCTTTTCTCGTCTGTGCCTGATTTTTGCTGTGTTGTAATATGGGAAACCTCCCCCGATAAAGGAAAGAAAGCATCTTCGGTGCAAAAAAGTGCACAAAAGGGCGGCGCAATTACAGTTGAATTCCCTTTAAGGACAGAAACAAATCTTAAATCCTGGGTTATAAAAATTGCTGCGGCAAGCGGGAAGACGATTGACCAGAAAAATGCGCTTTATCTTATAAACTCGCTTGAAAGGCGTATGCGCCCGATTAAAACGGAGCTTGAAAAAATTATATCATTTTCAAAATCGCCGCAGATAACGAGGGAGGATATTGACAGCGTAATTGTAAAGCCTGCAATGGAAAACGTGTTTGGGCTTATAGATGCAATTTTTGAAGGCAGACGTGAAATCTGTTATAACCTTCTTTACGCACTGCGCTCCTTAAAGCAGGAGCCTGTCAGCGTGCTTTCACTTCTTTC
>JAZRQT010000191.1:0-4424 GCA_045650105.1 Clostridia bacterium
GCAAAAAAAATAGCTGATGAAGACATACCCACGCCTAAAAGGATATTGAACCTTACAGCGGCAGCAGCGGCAGTGTTCGGACTTCCGACGCATACACTGATGCGTGATGTAACAGGGCTTTATCGAACAATCTACGGAGCAATCGGAGAAGAATATGCAGAATATGCAATAACTAAGCTAAATTGGGATGTAAGAAAAATTGATAACAAAGAAAAGTTCATGAAGCATTACAAACGTGCACTGCAAAACGGACACGGCGAGGTAGCACAGCTTATTCTTGAGGACTATCTTGCATCCAACTTCAAAGGCAAAGATTTTGAAAATGAAAATGCGGCAGCGGTTACGGCGGCAATGGCGGATGTATACTCTGCAACAAAGGACAACAGAGCGATGTATGCACTTCCCGAAAATGAGTTTAAATATGCCGGGCAAGAAATTACACTGTCAGAAAAAGATTACGGAGAGTATGCAGAGAAAAGAAACTCTACACTGTGGCAAATAGCGTATGACTTTGTAACGAGCGAGGGATATAAAAAACTGACCGATGAAGAAAAGGCAAAAGGCTTTGGAGAAATCACAGATTATTCCGAAAAAGTTGTACTGCAGAACTATATAAAGGACTATGCTATCCCCGACTGGCAAATGAAGTTAGAGGAAGGCGAAATCTCATACATTGACAGAGCGGTGGAAAACCACGAAAATAATATCCTGAAAGAGCTTGCGATAAAAATGTATGAAAAAACAACTTCCGAAAGCTACAGTGACGAAGCCTACGAAAAAGACATCCAAAAGTACACGGATAAAGAGAACGGCTACAGCTACAGCAGGGATGAGGTTATAGATGCAGTAAAAGCAGCAGGACGTGCTACACCCGAATACAAGAAATACAAGAGTGATATTAACCGCAATTTCGAGTATGACAAAGAGGGATTGAGTAACACTGAGATTGAAAAAATGGAAAGTTTGCGCGCGTCGGCATCAAAATATTACGCAGATGAAAAATTTCTGCGTGAGGGCGGCGACAACAGGCATATGTCCCTATACGATGATGAGCTTTCAGAAACAATGTCACTTGAACAATACCTGACCCATCACGCCAAAGCAAAGACAACGGCGGCAATGGCAGACGGTAAGGAAAATATGAAGTCAGAAGAGCTTCAAACATACCTTAACAGTACCGGCTACAGCACTGCTATGAAAGCAGCACTATTCAGGGCAATAGGTAACAAAGGATGGAAAAATCCATACGACGGTACAAAAAATCCGTAAAAGAAGGGGGCGACCACACAGGGGTCGCCCTTACACGTGTGAGTCGAATGAAAATTTAAGACGATGTATAATAGGCATAGAAAGGATGATAAAAATGAACTTAAAAAATGAAATTGAAAAAAGAAACAGAAAAATCGAAAATGACAAAAAGGTTATCGGTGAGCTTAAAGAAGAGGTTACGGCACTGAGGCAGCTTCTCGACTGCGCAGCGGCGTATATAAAGATACTCGCAAATGAAAAGGGCGGAGAAGTGAAAATGTCAAGCAATAATATAAAAGAAGCCCTTGGTAAATATCGCTTTACCGCAACAAAAGACAGTGATGGTAATTACATATTAAAGGTTGAGGAAAATGAATAACATAATATGGCAACCACAGCCAAAGCAGCATATATTTATGTCACGTCCTGAAAATGAAGCTCTTTACGGCGGTGCTGCAGGCGGAGGAAAAAGTGACTGTGCAATAGTGGAAGCGCTGCGTCAGGTGCATATTCCGCACTACAGAGGGCTTGTGCTGAGAAAAACTTACCCGCAGCTCAGTGAGCTTATAGACCGCAGCAGGGAAATATATATGGCGGCGTTTCCCGGGGCAAAGTACAATGAAACAAAGCATTGCTGGACATTCCCGAGCGGTGCAAAAATATATTTTGGTGCAATGCAGTACACCAAAGACCGCACAAATTATCAGGGTAAACGCTATGATTTTATAGACTTTGACGAGCTTACGCAGTTTACTTGGGATGAGTACAGTTATTTATTCAGCCGTAACCGCCCCGGAGGTCCCGGGACACGTTGTTATATTCGTGCGCAGGCTAACCCCGGGGGAATAGGTCACGGATGGGTAAAGGAAAGATTCATAACTCCTGCACCGCCGATGACAACCATCTGGGAAGAAAGCGAGATAAGATATCCTGACGGAAAGGTAAAAAAGAGCAAACGCAGCAGAATATTTGTGCCGGCAAGCGTATTTGACAATAAAATCCTGATGGAGAATGACCCTGAATATGCGGCAAGCCTGTCACAACTTCCTGAAGCGGAGAGAAAAGCTCTTCTATACGGAGATTGGGACAGCTTCTCCGGGCAGGTGTTTATGGAATGGCGCAACAACCCTGACGGGTACAAGTCGCGCAAAAACACACACGTTATAGAGCCGTTCCGTATTCCTGACAGTTGGAAAATATTCAGGGGCTTTGACTTTGGTTATGCAAAGCCGTTTTCCGTTGGGTGGTACGCCATAGACCACGATGGCAGAATGTACCGTATACGTGAGCTTTACGGATGCACAGGCACACCAAACGAAGGTGTTAAGTGGAACGTGGCAGAGATAGCACGTAAGATTGCGGAGATTGAGAAGGAAGACCCAAACCTTAAATACAAAAGTATAAACGGCATCGCAGACCCGTCTATATTTGATGAAAGCCGTGGGGAAAGCATTGCGCAGATGATGGAGCAGGAACGGATATATTTTGAAAAGGGCGACAACACACGCATACCAGGAAAGATGCAGCTGCATAATCGCCTTGCCTTTGACGAGAACGGTATACCGATGCTATATGTGTTTTCCACGTGCAAGCATTTTATACGCACGTTTCCTGAACTTGTATACAGTCAGTCAAACGTGGAGGATATTGATACTGATGGAGAAGACCATATTTATGACGAGTGCAGATATGTTGCAATGGCACATCCAATAAACCCACCGAAAAAGAGCGCACCTGCAGCGGAGTTGTATGACCCGCTCGATATAAGGAAGCAGGATGACGTGGCAAGAATGTGGTGGCAGGGAATTTAAAAATGAATGGAGTGAGTGAACAATGCCTGATATAAGAGCGAGAACGTCTGTGTGGAAGGGCTTAAACCGTATGCCTTACATAGCAGACGGTGAAATGAGGAATATGAAAAATCTGTGTTCTGATGCGTACCCGTATTTGACAACAAGGAAGGGCAGAAAGCCGTATAAGTTTGATATATTCATCCCATCACCTGAAGGGGAGGCGTATCGGGATATAGAGAAACTTCCTGAGCCGTGTGTGGATGAAATGGAAAATGTGTATAAGTTGACAGAAAGCCATGTAGCGGATGAATATGTAAGCGGTGCGTTTTACTATTATGATACTGCTACGGCAACGTGGGTGCAGGGGATAAAGGATACGAACTTTTTGGGAGGCACAAACGTTGTGACAACACGTGGCACGACCAAAACTTTAATATCGAACATATATTATAATGAATTTTCAAATTCGGGATATTGGTATTATGCAAATATGAGCGGAAATAATAACCCGAGCAACTATGCCAACTTCGCCGTATATAACCCCCCCGGCACTTACTCGTATTACATAACAAGAGACAAAGTGCGTTATACAGGAGAAGATAATGGAGAGTTCAAAAAAGGAAAATACTATGTATACAAAGTATATTGTGAGACGTATTTAAAATCAGAAAGTACGTATAATTACAATTATTCATATTTAATTAATCCGGACATTTCAAGAGTAGGCTATATGTGCAGATACTATAATGATACTGGTTCGAGTGCAACAAAAAGCTATAGCTATCTAAAACCCACGGGTGAAACAAGTACCGAGACGTTTACCGCCAACAACGATACTAGATATATGGTGTGTGCACGCGGTTATGGTTATTGGGAAGAAATTGAAGATAATGAATACGAGACCGTTGCACAAATGCCTGAAAATCCAGAGGACGGACAACAGGTGTTTTATTTGGGAACGTATTCAGGCGCGCCTGTGGAAAGAACGTATTACACCTGTGCTTCCGCACTAAACACGGCAAATGAAGAATTGTATTTTTATAAAAAGGCTGCATCTGCAACTGAATATACCAATATAACATATCTTCCTGAAGCATCAGCGGACAATCTTGGAAAAAGCTACTATTATTCAGGTGTGACTACTGCAGGTCAATTCGCAAAGTGTGATTATCTAAACGGAGAATATAAATGGGTCGCAATCTCACATCCAAAGGTGAGGAGAACAGTAACAATTGCGGAATATATAACTGATTACAAGAATATAGAGCTTGGGTCAATATTAGAAATCGCCGCATTTGAAGGAAAAATCGCAGTAATCTTTACTGCTAAATCAGGCGAAAACAAGCTTCTTTACAATGAACAGGTATATGATGTTAATAATAT
>JAZRQT010000192.1:0-3187 GCA_045650105.1 Clostridia bacterium
CAGCACGTGCGGAGCGTGACCTTGATATGTCAAGCTTTTCAGGCGGCGACTATCTTCGTGCGGTTGAGGAAAAGGCACTTGCAGAGGTGCTTAGTAAGGTTCTCTATCCTGAGGATAACCATCAGGAGGGTAAGGCACTCAGACTTCGTCAGCAGTACTTCTTTGTATCGTGTACTATGCAGTGGATTATATCAAGGTTTAAGCGCCATCATAAAGGAATGGACCTCCATAAACTTCCCGAGTACATTGCAATTCATATAAATGATACACATCCTGCAATAGCCATTCCCGAGCTTATGCGTATCCTTATGGATGAAGAGGGTATGGGATGGGAACAGGCTTGGGATATTGTGCAGAAAGTATTTGCATATACAAACCACACCATCCTTGCAGAGGCTCTTGAAAAATGGCCGATGGATATGGTGCAGAGACTTCTTCCCAGAATTTATATGATTATTGATGAAATGAACAGACGTCTTGTAAATGACCTTCACGCACGCTACGGCGATGATTGGGGCAAGATTAATTATATGTCAATAATTGCGCATAATTATATAAATATGGCAAATATGTGTCTTGCAACGTGTCATAAGGTTAACGGCGTATCAGGGCTTCACACCGATATTCTTAAAAATGACGTGTTCCGTGATTATAATAACCTTTCGCCCGATAAGTTTGTTGCCATTACAAATGGTATTACCTACCGTAGATGGCTTCGCCTTGCAAACGGAGAGTTAAGCGACCTTATCACTTCGAAAATCGGTAAAAAGTGGGTGAAGGATGTATCCCAGCTTGAAAAGCTTCTTCCCTATGCGGATGATAAGGAGTTTTGTGCACAGTTTAAGGAGGTAAAGCTTAATAAGAAAAAAGAGCTTGCTGAGTATATTAAGGAGCATAACGGAATTGATGTTGACCCCACGAGCATTTTTGACGTTCAGGTAAAAAGACTTCACGAGTATAAGAGACAGCTTTTAAATGTGCTTCATATACTTTACCTTTATGACAAGATTAAGACGGATAAATCCTTTGACATTTATCCGCACACCTTTATTTTCGGTGCGAAGGCATCGCCAGGCTATGCAAGGGCAAAGCTTATAATAAAGCTTATAAATGATGTTGCAAAGCTTGTTAATAATGACAGTGATGTAAATTCTAAAATCAAGGTGGTCTTCCTTGAAAACTACGGCGTAAGTCTTGCACAGAAAATTATTCCTGCGGCAGACATCAGTGAACAGATTTCAACCGCAGGTAAAGAGGCAAGCGGAACAGGCAATATGAAGTTTATGGCAAACGGTGCACTCACAATCGGTACACTTGACGGCGCAAATGTAGAAATGCTTGAATGTGTGGGCGAGGATAACATTTTCATATTCGGTATGAAAACACCCGAGGTTAACCGTGAACTTCAGTTCAACGAAAATTCAAGTCAGGATATTTACACCTCAAATGCACAGGTAAGAAAAATTATAGATATGCTTATCGACGGAACAGTTTGCCCCGAAGATCCGAAAAAGTACAATGACTTGTATCAGACACTTATTTTCGGTGACCACGGCAGAGCTGACACGTATATGGTTGTACGTGATTTTGAGGCGTACTGTGAAATTCACGATATTGCACAAAGGCAGTACCGTGATGAAGACCTCTGGCTTAAGAAAGCAATCATTAATGTTGCGAAGAGCGGATTTTTCTCCAGCGACAGAACGATTGACGAGTATAATGATAAGATATGGCATCTTGAAAAACACAAGTAAGATAAAACAGCAAAGTAGGAACTACTGCGTTAAGTGTATAGAGAACGGGAAGTTGTCTCTGTAACGAAAAAGGACTTTATTTAGCCCTTTGCGGTGGTGGTTTCGCATTCCGTTGCTGCACCAAGATTCGCTTTTGAACCTTTCTGCAGCTTGCTGCAGAAAGGTTCTGTTTATTATGAAAAAAAGATTTTCAACAAGAAAGCTGTGCCTTCTTGCTGTATTCACGGCAATAACAGCAATTTTAGGGGTTTACGCCACCTTCAGGATAGGAAATCAGATAAAGATACCCCTTAAATTCATAACGGTATTTATGACGGGGGCAATCTTTGGCGCTATCCCTGCGGGTATTGTTGCGGCGCTTGCAGATATATTGAACGCAGTTTTAGTGCCGGTAGGACCATGGCTTCCGCAGATAACGGCGGTGGAATTTTTGTATGGTGTGATATACGGTCTGTTCTTTCTGGGGGCGGCAAATAACAAGCTTTATTATCTGCGCACTCTTTTATGCTGCCTTATACAGTTTGGGGTAAGTATAACCATAATGTCAAAAATCCTTACAGATGTAGGATATTTCAGTAGCTTTTATGCTGCGCTGATAATACGTATACCTGCCGCAATTGTGACGTTTTTGATGCATATGGCGGTGCTTTGTGCGCTGAGAAAAATTATATTCAGAATGAAAAACTATTTTGCGAAGGAAGAAATATAATGGGAAATTTTAAGCAGTATGCAAACAGCTTTCAGGCAAAAAGCCGTCTTGGACTTGAGTCTATAGGAGCGCTTGTACAAAAACTTGGAAACCCGCAAAACTGCCTTCGGTTTATTCACGTTGCAGGAACAAACGGGAAAGGCTCTGTTTGTGCATTTTTGCAGTGTATTCTGACCGATAGCGGTCTTAAAACGGGTAAATTTATTTCGCCCAATATGATTGATGTGTGTGAAAGAATAAGTGTTGACGGCAAAGATATTTCAAAGGATGAGCTTGACACCCTTTTAAGTCAGGTTGAAGAGGCGGCAAAAGAGGTAGAGAATGAAAAGGGTGCTATGCCTACTCAGTTTGAAATTTGGACAGCCGCAGCGTTTTTGTATTTTAAAGAAAAAAAGTGTGATATTGTGGTCCTGGAAACGGGGCTTGGGGGCAGACCTGATGCGACAAATATTATTGATGCGCCAAAGCTGTGCCTTATTACAAAAATTGATATTGACCATACTGAATATCTTGGTGACACTATAGAAAAAATTGCCGCAGAAAAGGCAGGTATTATAAAAGAAGGCACCATGGTAATTTCGGCAAGGCAGAATAAAAAGGCGCACTGCGTGCTTGAAAACACTGCGAAAGAAAAAAACTGCAGTTTTCTTGTGGCGGAGCCACCGCAAAAAAGCTCCCCCGAGGGAATGGGCGAGGTTTTTGATTATAAAGCGTTAAAAAATTT
>JAZRQT010000193.1:0-9316 GCA_045650105.1 Clostridia bacterium
AATTTCTCAGAAGACTAAAACACCTGACAAACAACAAACTGTTTGTCAGGTGTTTTTAAATTACTATTATACATAATTAATTGGTTTTATATGCAGTCCCCCTGCTTTGGGAATATGCCTGCGGAGAACCCGTCTTTGCGATATACGAAAAGCCCGAGTGCGATACTCAATTCTGCGTGCTAGCTCCTTGCGCTTATAATTACGGCAGGAAAGTCCCGATACAAATATCACTACCGCAACAATAAGATGCACAATCGCCGCAGAATATATATATGAAAGATTTTCTATGTAGTCAATACCTGATAAATATCCTGTGTTAAAAAGCTGCAATGGAAGTGCCGTTACATACACAATTTTGCTTATTCTTCCAAGGGACATCCCTATCAATGTTACTGCTGAAAAGATTACATATCCTGCAAGGCTCAGCACACAATAATCAAAAAACTTGTAAAATACTGAGTAATAATAGCTCTGAAGGCTTAAAGCGAGCCACAAAAAAGCGGCAAACGCAATGCACATACATACAAACATCCAGGGGGTGGAGTATTCGGGCAAAAGATTGTCCAGAATAAACACTTTAATAATAAAAAGCGGAAGGGAGCATATAACAGATAGCCCGGCTATCAGAAGTGCCCTTTTTGTTATTTCGTCTGCTATCATCGGCATCCGTGAAAGACCAAAAAGCTCTACACCCGATAAAAGCATTGAAAAGACAATCGAAAAAATTACACACGAAGCACGAAGCTCATATGTATCTCTTTGAAACGTTCTGAAAAGCGCAAAAAGCACCAATCCCGCAAACGCACCAAAAACGAGCTTTGATACAAAAACAACGCACATATATGTTACCGTGGGTGCCTTGTTTTTCTGTTTTTGGGACAATATCCTATACTGTTTCTTCTTTCGTCCTGATGGACTTTTATCATCAGAAAAGTATATCTCTACGCAGTCAAACGGATTTTTAAGAAGCACTGCGTGAACTACGGCTACCGGAAACAAAAGCACGCCGTAAATATACCATCTTGAAAAGCTGCGTTTTTTAACCGCCGCTATTATTGCAGGAATAAACGCCAGCAGCAATAACGAAAGTACCGCATAATTGATTTTTTCGTTCATCACTTCAACTCCTTAGTTATCGGAGTAATCCGAACTTTATTTTTTAATACGCTCTTCCCCAATATACCATTGATTTTGCCTTCCTGCCGCAGCATACGCAGGTATCTGAAAGAGTTTTCTGCTCGAAAGGCATACAACGTGCCGTTGCACCGGTGTCCTCTTTAATCTTGTTTTCGCACTCTACATCGCCGCACCACATTGCACGTACAAAACCGCCGTTTTTATCAACGGTTTCCTTGAATTCATCATAAGTAAGTGCATCAAAGGTATTCTCCTCACGGTGGCGGAGTGCTTTTTCATAGAGGGAATTTTGAATATCGTCAAGAAGCGATAAAACTGTTTCCTCTATATTATCAAGTGATGCTGTAATCTTCTCGCCGTTATCACGTCTTACAAGAACACAGCTATTGTTTTCAATATCCCTCGGGCCTATTTCAAGTCTTACGGGAACACCCTTCATCTCATACTCTGCAAACTTCCATCCGGGTGATTTGTCGCTAAGGTCAATATCTGCACGAACTACCTTTTTAAGTCTTTCGCAAAGCTCGCTCGCCTTCTCGGCTACGCCCTCCTTATGCATTGCAATAGGAACAATCATAAGCTGCTTGGGCGCAATCTTAGGAGGCAGAACAAGACCGCTGTTATCCCCGTGCACCATTATTATAGCACCGATAAGACGTGTTGTTACACCCCATGATGTCTGATATACATACTGAAGCTTATTATCCTTGTCTGAATACTGAATACCGAAAGCCTTTGCAAAGCCGTCGCCGAAATTATGGCTCGTTCCTGACTGAAGTGCCTTTCCGTCGTGCATAAGACTTTCAATTGTATATGTTGCAACTGCACCGGCAAATTTTTCCTTATCGGTTTTTCTGCCCTTTACAACGGGAATTGCAAGATACTGTTCACAAAACTGGGCGTATGTGTTAAGCATACGGATTGTTTCCTCCTGCGCCTCCTCTGCAGTTGCGTGTGCAGTGTGACCCTCCTGCCACAAAAATTCCATACTGCGGAGGAAAGGACGTGTTGTTTTTTCCCATCTTACAACACTGCACCACTGGTTGTAAAGCTTTGGCAAATCACGGTGTGACTGAATAATATTCTTATAATGCTCACAAAAAAGCGTCTCACTCGTAGGACGTACACACATACGCTCTGTAAGTTTTTCATTTCCGCCGTGTGTTACCCACGCAACCTCAGGCGCAAAGCCCTCAACGTGGTCCTTTTCCTTTTCAAGAAGGCTTTCGGGAATAAACATCGGCATATATACGTTTTCGTGTCCAAGCTCCTTAAACTTTGTATCAAGCACCTTCTGAATGTTTTCCCACAATGCATATGCATAAGGACGGAACACACAGCAGCCCTTAATACTTGTATACTCAATAAGGTCAGCCTTTTTTACAATATCTGTATACCAACGGGCAAAATCCTCGTCCATCGGTGTAATTTCTTCAACTAACTTTTTTTCCTTACTCATCGCTTTTGTTCCCTTCAAATTTTATAATCTAATTTAAACTTCTCTCCGCAGCCGTACTTTTCATATACATAGTCAATATCCTTATCGCCTCTTCCTGAAAGGCAAGCAAGGATAGAGCCTGACTTATGCTCCTTCGCATAGCGGATTGCATATGCAACTGCGTGTGCACTCTCAATTGCAGGGATAATACCCTCATACCTTGAAAGCAGGAAGAATGCCTCCATCGCCTCTTCATCAGATACAGTTTCATACTGCACTCTGCCGCTGTCACGAAGGTGGGCGTGTTCTGGCCCTACACCGGGGTAGTCAAGACCGCTTGCAATAGAATAAACAGGAAGCGGCTCGCCGTTTTCATCCTGAAGCACATAGCTTGTATAACCGTGAATGATACCTTTTGTTCCATATGCCATAGTCGCTGCATGGTCACCAACGCCGCTGCCTCTTCCGAGCGGCTCAACTCCGTAGATTTCAACGGGGTCGGAGAGGAACGGAACAAACATTCCCAGCGAGTTACTTCCTCCGCCAACACAAGCCGCAACTGCATCGGGCATAATTCCCGTCATTTCGAGGAACTGCTCCCTCGCCTCAATACCGATAACAGACTGGAACTCCCTTACCATCTTGGGGAACGGATGCGGGCCTGCCGCTGTGCCTATGCAGTAAATCGCATCCTTATACTCTTTAAGATACGCCTCAAACGCTGCATCGCAAGCTTCCTTGAGTGTTTTAAGACCTTTTGTCACGGGAATAACATTTGCACCGAGCATCTTCATCCTGATAACATTGGGGTGCTGCTTTTCAATATCAACCTCACCCATATAAACGTCACATTCCATACCGAAGTATGCCGCCGCAGTAGCGATTGCAACACCGTGCTGACCTGCACCGGTTTCTGCAATAATTTTCTTTTTTCCCATGTATTTTGCCAGAAGTCCCTCACCCATACAATGATTAAGCTTATGCGCACCTGTATGATTAAGATCCTCACGCTTAAGATAAATCTGACAGTTTCCAAAAATCTTTGAAAGTCTCTCACAATGATATACGGGAGTTGGTCTGCCCTGAAATTCCTTACGTATTCTGCGAAGCTCATTTATAAATTGGGCACTGTGACAAATTGCCTCATACGCATCATCTGCCTCTTTAAAAGCCTCAATAAGCTCTTTCGCCTGAAAAGAACCGCCGTATTCTCCAAAATACCCCTCGGCATTGGGATATTCTTTAAGATAATTTTCAAAATCTTTATATTTATTCATAATCTGTTTTCTCCTTAAAAAGCTGAATTATTTTTTTAAATGCGGTAAGCCTATACTTATGCTTCGCCATCGCACATCCGGCTTGTTTTTAAAAATAAACATATTCTGCCTCCTAAAAAAGAAGCGTGCCGCTTCACCCATTTCGCGTCCCAACTAAATTCAAATACGACAAACGTCGCTCGCGATAAAATTACGCAATTTCCTATACGGTAAAAAACAAAAGCCCTTAAAATGCATTTGCAAGTCAAGGGCGAAAATACTATCTCTACTTAATTATATCACTGCAAAAATTATATGTCAATACTTTTCGCTAAATTTGAATTTACAAATTTCTGCAAGCTGTCCCTCACGTTCATATCAAGGGACTTTGTGTCTTTAAGCGGATTATCAAGTCCCAGCTTTTCATATTTAAAAAACCCCATAGTATGAAAAGGAAGAAGCTCATACTTATAAACGCACTTTTTATTATTTATATGCACAAGATACTTCAAAAGCTTCTCCTCGCTGTCATTTATTCCGGGAATAACAACTGTACGAATACGGGTAGGGACATTATTTTTTTCCAGAAAGTCAAGGGTTTTCAAAACATTTTCAATCCCTTTCCCCGTATATTTTATATAGCTGTCGTTGTCGGGGAATTTCAGGTCAAGGAGTACTGTCTGCGCATTTATAAGGACATATTTTACCGCATCGTTAAGCTCTGCTGTGCCGGATGTATCAATGGCATAATTTATATTTTTTTCACGAAGAAGCTCTACGCACTCTGCGATAAATCCTGCCTGCAAAAGCGGCTCCCCTCCGCTGAAGGTAATTCCCCCGTTATTTTTGAAATACGGCTTATATGCTATAACCTTTTTTAAAAGCTCCTCCGGCGAAAAAGCCATACCTTCCCCATTCCAGGTGTCGGGATTATGGCAATATACGCACCTGAGCGGACAACCGGAAAGAAAGACTGCGTAGCGAAGCCCCTCCCCGTCAACTGCCGCCATACTTTCAAAAGAATGAATATATCCGTTCATACTATTTTATCCTTTTTTATTACATTGTTTCGTGGAAGGTACGTGCAATAACCTCCAGCTGTTTATCCTTAGTAAGCTTATTGAAGTTCACCGCATATCCGCTGACACGTATTGTAAGGGTGGGATAAAGTGAAGGGTCATTCATAGCATCGATAAGCTTTTGACGGTTGAGGACATTTACATTAAGGTGATGTGCCTTCTGCAGGAAATATCCGTCAAGAACATTTGTCAGATTTTCCACACGGTTATCCTCGTCTGTGCCAAGCGCCTCGGGAGTAATTGAGAAGGTGTTTGAAATGCCGTCCATACAGCAGGCATAGTCAAGCTTTGCTACGGAATTAAGCGATGCCAATGCACCCTCACAATCTCTTCCGTGCATAGGATTTGCACCCGGTGCAAAAGGCTCTCCTGCACGTCTTCCATCGGGCGTTGCCCCCGTTTTTTTGCCATATACAACGTTAGAGGTTATCGTCAAAATTGAAAGGGTGTGCCGTGCATTTCTGTATGTCTTCGTTTTGCAAAGCTCGCCATAGAAAAACTCGGTAATCCACTTTGCAATACTATCTGCCCTTTCATCATCGTTACCATATTTGGGGAAGTCTCCCTCAGTTTTAAAATCAACTATTAATCCATTTTCATCCTTTATGGGTGTAACACGGGCATATTTAATCGCACTTAAGCTGTCGGCAAGCACACTCAGTCCGCTGATACCAAATGCCATAAGTCTTTCCGGCTCCACATCGTGCAGGGACATCATAAGTCTTTCATATGCGTACTTGTCGTGCATATAATGAATAACGTTCATTGTTTTCACATACAGCTTTGCCATCCATGCCGCATATGTTTTGAAAGCCTCCAGCACCTCGTCATAAACAAGGGGCTTTTCATCGAACACTTTTCCCTGAGGGGCAATCTGGTCGCCGTGGGCTTCCTCCCGTCCGCCGTTAAGTGCCATCAGAAGCACCTTCGCCAGATTACAGCGTGCACCGAAAAACTGCATTTGTTTACCTGTTTTCATTGCGGAAACACAGCAGGCAATGGCATAATCATCTCCAAAATCCTTACGCATAACGTCGTCGTTTTCATATTGAATTGAGTCTGTATCAATGGATACCTTTGCACAGAAATCCTTAAATGCCTGAGGAAGCCCCTGTGCCCAGAGAACGGTTATATTCGGCTCCGCGGAGGGACCGAGGTTATAAAGAGTCTGCAAAAATCTGTAGCAGGTTTTTGTTACCATTGTTCTGCCATCCTCGCACATACCTGCGAGTGAGCAGGTAACCCAAACGGGATCCCCTGCAAAAAGGTCGTTATATTCAGGTGTACGCAAATGACGTACAAGCCGCATTTTTAAAACCAAATCATCAATAAACTCCTGTGCGCCTTGTTCATCAAGCGTTCCCTCTTTAATATCACGCTCGATATAAATATCAATAAATGCGGAAATTCTTCCGATACTGTTAGCGGCACCGTTTTGCTCCTTAACTGCACCGAGATAGCCGAAATACAACCACTGAATTGCCTCACGTGCATTTTCCGCAGGACGGGTAATATCGCATCCGTACTGCTTTGCCATGATTACAAGGTCGTTCATAAATTCGAGCTGACGGGAAATATCCTCAAGCAGACGGATGGTTTCATCCGACATATCCCTTTCGCCTATACGCACCTTGTCAGCCTTGCGCTGCTCGATAAGATAATCCATACCGTAGAGCGCTATTCGGCGGTAATCACCTATAATTCTTCCTCTGGCATATGCATCGGGAAGTCCCGTAAGTATTCCTGCGTGACGTGCCTTTTTCATAGTGTCTGTGTATGCACGAAAAACGCCTGTATTATGTGTTGTACGATATCTGAATTCGTTTTTTATGTTCTCCCCTATCTCATAGCCGTATGCCTTACAAGCCTGCACGGCATTTCTGTAGCCTGCAAAGGGGTTAACAGCCCTTTTAAGCGGTTCGTCGGTTTGAAGTCCGAGAATTATATCATCGCCCTTGATAACATATCCCGGCTCATAAGTAAGAAGCGAAGAAACCCTCTCGGTGTCGATATCAAGAACACCGCCCTTTTTGGTTTCCTCTATAATAAGCTCCTCAACACGTTTTTTTACTCTGTCCGTGCGGGGTGTTGCTTGTGACAAGAAGGATGCATCCCCCGTATAAGGAGTATAATTTTTCTTTATAAAATCGCTGACATCTATTACAGTAGTCCAGTTTCCTTCAATAAATCCTCTCTTGTAATCTGCCATAGCACATACATCCTTTCAAAAAAAATACAAAAGAGCATCCCAAAACGAGATGCCCAGACGGTCGGCGTTTATTCTCCCTGTTCCACCATAGTATTCTATGCTCCGTCAGTAGCAGGGACCACATTTATTATAGCGTATATTATGATTTTTGTCAATCAAAATAAACACTTTGTTTTTGAATAGAACAGAAAGTGACATATCCCCAATCTGTACCACGTTTTGTGTGACAAAAGCAAAGCGTCCCCGAAATCGGGGACGCTTCATTATTTGCTTTCTGTAAAATTATTCGTATTTTGTCCAGTCGAAAGCTTCATCAAACGCAGTCCATTTTTCATAAATACGATTCTTCATATCGTAATCATGGCTATTTGTTGCTTCCTGAACAGGAAGGTAATACCACACAGACTCATCGCTGTTGTCAGGCCATTTTTGCATATTGTTCAAAAGGTCATTAACAGTTTCGGGCACACGGTTCAAAACTCTGTTAATCATTGTCATTGCCTCTGCTCTTGTAATAAACCGGTCAGGTCTGAAGGTGCCATCTTCATAACCTCTTATCCAGCCATGAGCTGCAGCCTCATGAATTTCTGCTTCTGCCCAGTGACCCTCAACATCCGCAAAATCATCAACCATCTCAAACGCAGAATCGTCAAATCTTGCACAGATAGCTGCAAATTCTGCACGGGTAATAAACGCATTCGGAACAAATTCATCTGCAGTTCTACCCTTAACAATACCCAGCTTCGCCATTGTAGAAATCGCCGTATTGTACCAATCTTCATCGTTTACATCGTTAAAGCTGTTGTCGCTTGTGAGATTTTCGTTTCTTACAGATTCTTTGAGCAATCTGAAGAATATAGATGTAACTTCAGCACGTGTAATATTATCATTAGGTCTTACTGTTCCGTCAGGATAGCCTACAACATATGCAAAGTGGTCCTCACCGTTAAGACTTTCCGGAGTTTCGTGACCGCTTCCTGCAACGCCGTTATCCTCAACCCAAGCCGCATAAAGGGTGTAGTTCCTGTTGATTACGGTGTCTGCATCAAACGGGGTTGTTAACGCTCTGTCAACATACCATCCTGTAAACACATAGCCATCACGTACAGGAGTGGGGATTTCTGATACTTTTGTTCCACGCTTTATGTTGATGTTATTAAGCTCATTACCACCGTTTGTATCAAATTTGATTGTATTATAGGAGCTTCCGCCACCGGAGGAAGGTGTATCAGCTATTACGTTATATGTGGCTTCACCATTATAGTCAACAGTCACATACCAGTCATCAGTATCATCAGACAAAGTGTTATTATCAAACGTAACCTTGGTTACTGCTTCCATCCCAACTGTTATCGGATGTGTTCCTTCTGTTGCATATTTTACAGCATTTTCAAGTTTAAATGTAAGATCTTCTAAATATGTAGCCTTGTTAGCGAGAAGCTCATTTACTGTAAGACTATCCCTGTTTTTAAACTCAATTTCAACGCAATTCGGAGCAATAGGTGTTCGACCTACATATTCAAATGTTCCATCATTATAACTTACCAAACTGCCCGCATTTGGGTCTGTAACGATAGCATTGGGATATGTTATCGTTACCACTATTCCTGTTGCTATCTTACCTCGATAAAATTCTGCCTCTGCGTCGCTATGTCCATAAAGTATGGTGTCAATAAAATCTCTGCCGCCTAAAAAAGTTTCTATATCGTCCATATCCAGAGTTGTTTGAAAATCAGCACCAATTCCTGATGCCAAATTAGCATCAATCAGATACAGAGGTGAGCCACCATATGCATCTGATGTACCACTTCTTTTTCCCTCAATTGTGATGGTAAGATCTGGGAATGATAAAACAGGATCGTCTGGATCCGTTGGCATTGTCAAGAACCCATTAACTAAATCTTTAAGAGTTGCTGGTGCTGCCGATGCTGTTGCAAACATTGAGAAAACCATCATCAATGCAAGAACAACACTTATAGTTTTTTTCATTTACATTCACTCCTTTTATATTTATACAAGCTACAAATATACGTATTATAATTATACAACTGCGAGGCTTATATGTCAATCATTTTTGTCAATTTTAACCGTCAAATTCGCCCGTCTTTATTTGTTCAATTTTCACATTATTACGGCAGTTTTTGCCATATTTTATCACTTTGATTTTATAGATTTCAAGGAGGATATAAGCATTCTA
>JAZRQT010000194.1:0-1660 GCA_045650105.1 Clostridia bacterium
AAGATTATGGACCCGCTCGCAGACAAGCTCCTTGCGTTTGGTGCGCTTATCTGCTTTATACAGGTTGGTGTTGTATCCGTATGGGCACCGATGATAATTATTGCACGTGAGTTTTTTGTAACAAGTATGAGGGTTGTTGCCGTTTCCAAGTGTAAGGTTATTGCCGCATCATGGTGGGGCAAAATAAAGACCAATGTACAGCTTTTTGCAATCATATTTGCGCTTTTGATTTATACGAGTGAGCCAATGATTGCAGGCGGTCTTATCTGGGTAGCCGCAATCTTTACTGTTGCAAGCTGGATTGCATACATTTTTGAAAATATTTCAGTGTTTAAGGATTGAGAATAATGCAGCCATACAGAAGGGTTTGTGCGTACATAAACAGTGACGCAGTTATACATAATATTACAAATATAAGGGCGGCAGTAAAGCCTGATACAAAGCTGATGCCTGTAATAAAGGCGGATGGCTACGGTCACAGCGCAATAGATATGGCACGCCTTACAATGCCGTTTGCCGACTATTTTGCCGTTGCAATAATTGAAGAGGCTATAGCCTTACGTGAAAACGGCATAGATAAGCCTATACTTTTACTTGGATATACCTCGCCTGAATTTTTTGTAACGGCAATAAAAAATAATATTACCGTTACAATTTTCACGCTTGAAGATGCAAGGATGCTTTCAAATATGGCGCAAAAGCTCAATATGACAGCAAAAATGCACGTTGCGGTAGATACAGGTATGCGCAGAATAGGCTTTACACCTGATGAAAGCAGTGCAGATATTGTAAAAGAAATTTCAGAGTTTAAGGCAGTAAACCTTGAGGGTGTATTTACGCACTTTGCAACGGCTGATGAAGCGGACAAAAGCTTTGCATTAATGCAGGCAGAATTATTTGATAACTTCAGGAAAATGCTTGAAGACAGAAATGTTAAAATAGATATTTATCACGTTTCCAACAGTGCGGCAATTATGGAACTTACTTCTTTTAACTTTGATATGGTGCGCCCCGGAATTATACTCTACGGACTTTATCCGTCTGATGAGGTTGACAAGAATACGATTGATTTAAAGCCGGTTATGCAGCTTGAAACGCACGTGGTATATGTTAAGGACATTAAAAAGGGTGACACTGTAAGCTACGGCAGAACATATACAGCAGATAAGGATATGCGTGTTGCTACTATTCCGGTAGGATATTCCGACGGATACCCGAGATTAGCCTCGAACAAGGGACGGGTTATAATTAACGGAAAATATGCCCCGATTGTCGGCAGAGTATGTATGGACCAGTTTATGGTTGATGTTACTGATATAGACGCTAAGGTTGGCGATGTTGCAATTCTGATAGGGCGTCAGGGTGAATGCAGTGTAACTGCAGACGAGCTTGCAAAACACGCACAGACAATAAATTATGAGATTGTTTGTGGGGTGAGTAAGCGTGTGCCCCGTGTTATGAGGTGATTGTTTGAAAAACAAAACAGTATTTGTATGTAAGGAATGCGGTAATGAGTCTGCAAAATGGATGGGAAAATGCCCAGGTTGCGGAACGTGGAATTCTATGATTGAAGAAGTTGTAGAAAAGACCGCAGATGCAAAAAGAAAGAAAAGAGTTTCCCCCGTTCTTATAAAGGACGTTTCTACAGAAGAAGGGGAGA
>JAZRQT010000195.1:0-10801 GCA_045650105.1 Clostridia bacterium
ACAAGACCTTTTAAGGTAGATGCGCAAAATGTGCATCCCATACGGCAACCGACCTGACTTGATATACAGATACTTTTGCCGTGGTGATAGTCCATTACAACTGTTTCGATAATGTTTCCGTCAGAAAGCTTTAAAAGATATTTAACAGTCCCGTCAAGCTTTGAGGTAAGCTTTTTATAAACCGTCGGAAGATAAATTTCAAAATTCTCTGAAAGCTTTTGCCTTAGCGTGAGGGAAAGATTGGTCATTTCCTCGGTGCTTTCTGCGCCGCCGTGCACCCATTTAAAAATCTGTTTTGCACGAAAGGCACTTTCCCCCGTTTTTACGATATATTCTTTTAACTGCTCTTTTGTTAAATCACCAATATTCAAAATAGCTTACGTCCTTTCAAATACGGCGAAAAAGAAGCCGTCAGTTTTATCCTTATCGGGGAGTAGCTGTCTTTGTACAGCGAGGGTAAAATCACTGTGCTTTTCAAGAAAATATTTTACATTATCCTCATTTTCAGCCTTGTTTACTGTGCAGGTGGAATAGAGAAGCTTTCCACCCTTTTTTACGTAGAGCGCACTGTTATCTATAATAGAGCGCTGAATTTTTGTAAGTTTATTGTTATCCTCCAGCGTTTTTGTCCACTTTATATCGGGTTTACGCCGAAGAACACCAAGTCCCGAGCAGGGAACATCTGCCAGAACTCTGTCAAAGCGGTCTTTAAAGTTTTCGTTAAAAACTGTTGCATCATTTTGGATAACCGTAGCATTTGTAACGCCAAGACGGGAAAGATTATTCTTTATAAGCTCCATCTTATGCTCGTGTATATCACACGATATGAGCTTACCCGTATTATTTAAAAGCTGACCGATAAATGCACTTTTTCCGCCGGGCGCACTGCAAAGGTCAAGAACACCCATACCCTCTTTAACATCAAGTGCCATTACGGCAATCTGTGATGCGCTATCCTGAACTGCGATATGCCCCTCTTTAAAATAAGGGGTATTTTCAACACTGCCGCCGCCCGTATATGTGTATGTATAGGGTGTGGAGGTGCTTTTCTGGAATCCTTCGCCGAGAGAGGATGCAAGAAGAGTATTAAGCCTGACCGTAACGGGTGGCTCCTCATTCATTGCGGCAAAAAACTCCTCACCATATCCTTGATGAAGCCACATCCTTGTAAGCCACATCGGGAATGAATATTTTATACTGATATATTCTTCGCCTGATTTTTCATTCGGCAGAAAATCGCCTGATTTTAATGCTGCACGAAGTATTGCGTTAACAAAGCCTGCAGAGGCACCGTGTCCGTATCGGCGTGCTAACCGCACACATTCGTTAACTGTCGCACTGTCAGGTATGCGGTCAAGAAATTTTATAGAGAAAATGCCTATTCTTAAAATATTGTGAATCCAAACGGAAAGCTTGCGGAGCTTAACCGTGGAGAGATTTTCGATAATATTATCAATAAAAAGTCTGTTTTTTGTAACACCGAAGGCAAGGGTAGTGCAAAGTGCCTTGTCACGTGGGTCCATATCACTTACAGAAAGGATGTCACGCACTGCAAGGTTAAGATATGCGCTATCCTTATCTACCGCCACAAGTGCCTTTAGCGCCGCCTCCCTCGGCTTTGAAAGCGCCGCCATCAGTCGTTACGCCTTCTTCCGCCTGCGAGCATTATAAATCGAAGAAGATTTGCCACAGATACTGCCGCAGCCGCAACGTAAGTCATTGCCGCCGCACCGAGTACTTTTTTTACTGCAGGAACTTCGTCCGATTCAAGATACATTCCGTTTTCGAGGATTGATACGGCACGTCTTGACGCATTAAACTCAACGGGCAGTGTTACAAGCTGGAAAAGGACTGCAAAGGAGAAAAACCATATTCCAACGTTGATAAGAATATTGCTAAAGCCGCCCGAAAGGATAAGACCGATAAGAATGAGGTAAGGACCTGCCATAGAGCCAATATTTGCAACGGGAACAATAGCGTTTCTGACCTTTATCGGCACATATCCCGTAGCGTGCTGAACAGCGTGCCCTGCCTCGTGTGCGGCAACACCCACCGCCGCAACGGATGTGGAATTTTTCACCGAGTCTGAAAGACGTATAACATTGCTCCTCGGATCGTAGTGGTCTGTAAGATTACCGCTTACAGATTCAATACGTACGTTATAAAGTCCGTTTGCATCTAAAATTCCACGTGCCGCCTGCTCCGCAGTGATATTGCGTGCAGTTCTTTTTTGTGAGAATTTTTTAAAGGTAGTGCTTACCCTTGCAGATGCAACAAGTGACAAAACTGCCGCTATAAGCACTAAAATATATCCTCTGTCAAAGTAAAATCCGTAACCAAAGCCGTACATAAAATCAATCCTTCCCAAGCAGAGTTCCCTCTGCGATTGTATGTCCACGCAGGTAATCGCCCACGCTCATTTTCTTTTTACCCTCTACCTTAATATCTTTTATTAAAACGGAGCCTTCACCGCACGCAACGATAAGTCCGTCCTTATCTGCACGAAGAACTTCGCCCGCTTTTCCGCTTTGCTCGCACTTATATACAAAGTCTATAGCAAAACGCTTGCCGCCGATAAAGCTGTATGCCATCGGCCACGGATTTAAGCCCCTTACTTTATTATAAATAGCTTCGCTCGTATTATTCCAGTCAATTTCCCCCTCCGCCTTTGAAAGCTGGGATGCGTATGTTGAAAGACTGTCATCCTGTTTTACGGGGGTAAGAGTACCCTCTTTGATTTTGTCAAGTGTTTTTAAAAGAACCTCTCCGCCCAAAATGGCAAGTGCATCGTGATACTCACCCGCAGTCATTTCGGGGGAAATGGGAAGCTCTTTTTTAATAAGCATATCTCCCGTATCAAGCCCCTTTTCCATATACATACTCGTTACACCGCTTACCTTTTCGCCGTTAATTACGGCACGCTGAATGGGGGCGGCACCTCTGTATTTGGGAAGAAGTGAGCCGTGGATATTTATACATCCGTATTTTGGGAAATTAAGCACGTATTCGGGAAGAATTTGTCCGTATGCAACAACGACGATTATGTCAGGGCAGTATTCTTCTAAAAGAGGCAAAATTGCCCCGTCTTTAAGAGTGGTAGGCTGATGCACGGGAATATTTTTTCCCAGTGCCAGCTTTTTAACATCGCTCATCGCCATTTCATAGCCTCTGCCCTTTGGCTTGTCAGGCTGTGTTATTACGCACACGACGTCACGTTTATCATCGAGCAGTGCCTGAAGTGACACCTGTGCAAACTCGGGTGTTCCCATAAAAAGAATACGCATAATTTCCTCCGAAAAAATTAGTCTTCGTCTTCGTCCTCGTCCTGATAGGGGTCAACAAACTCTGTTACTTTTTCCACATAAAGCTTTCCGTCGAGGTGGTCGCACTCGTGACAGATGCAGCGTGCATATAAATCCTCGCCCGTAAATTCAAACGGCTCGCCGTTACGGTCAAATGCCTTTACGGTTGCTTTTTGCGGACGCTCAACAATGCCTGCCTTGCCTGGTACACTGAGGCATCCTTCAACACCGCTCTGGCTGCCCTCTGTATGTGTGATAACGGGGTTTATAAGCTCAAGCATTCCGCCATCCTCGCCAAGGTCTATTACAACAACTCTTCGAAGGATTCCCACCTGCGGTGCGGCAAGTCCCACGCCGTTTGCCATAAGTAAGGTTTCTTTCATATCGTCAAGCAAAGTGTGAAGCTTTGCATCAAATTTTTCTACCTCTCTGCACTTTTTATTAAGGCAGGAATCTCCGATTTCTCTGATTTTTCTTAATGCCATATTATTCGCTCCTAACTCATACTGTAAGGGTTAATGTCTGCAATAATTGACAAATCGCCCGTGCGCCTCGTATCTTTTTCGTGCAGAACCTCACGCAGTGCACTGATAAGCGTTTCATCAACGGTGCATTTCATCCAGAATCTGTAGCGGTGCCGTCACTGAATTTTTGAAAGAGGCGATGCAGACGGACCGTAGAAAACACAGTTTTCATATGTTCGCAAAGCCATCCTGAGCTTCATCGCAACTTTTTTTACGGCATTTTCGGCATCCTCCTTTGAGGAGGAGCTTACCGTTATATTTATTATATCACAAAACGGCGGATAATAAAACGCACGTCTGTACTCGATTTCTTCTTCATAAAATGATTTGTAATCCTGCTTTGCTGCAAGTAAAAGCACGTTATTATTTGCATCATACGTCTGGAGCACGGCACGCCCCTTTTTTTCGCCTCTGCCCGCTCTTCCGCAGACCTGAGTAATAAGGTTAAAGGTACGCTCCTGCGCACGAAAATCATCGATATTAAGTGATGCATCAGCCGCAAGAACACCAACGAGTGTCACGTTCTCAAAATCAAGCCCCTTTGTAACCATCTGCGTGCCAAGAAGAATATCCGTTTTTTCCTCGGTAAATTTATCAAGGAGCTTTTCGTGTCCTCTCTTTGTGCTTGTAGTGTCGGTATCCATTCTTAAAAGCTTCGCATCGGGAAAAATTTCCCCAATCTGTTCCTGCGCCTTTTGCGTGCCTTTGCCAAAATCACGCACCTTATTACTGCCGCATTTGGGGCAGATGGGATTTACTTTTTCACTGTGTCCGCAGTAATGACACTTTAAAACGTCTGAATTTTTATGATATGTCAGAGACACACTGCACTGCGGGCAGGTAAAGACAAAGCCGCAATCCCTGCACGAAACAAAGGTGGAGTAGCCACGTCTGTTTAAAAACAAAATGGTCTGCTCGCCTCTCTCAAGGTTTTGTGCCATTTGGGAGGCAAGAAGTCTACTCAAAACGGTTTTGTTTCCGTCTTTAAGCTCCTGTGACATATCTGCTATATAAACCTCGGGCAGAGGTTTTTTATTGTATCTTTCCAAAAGCTCAATGAGTGCATACTCACCGCATTTTGCCTTGTAATAGCTTTCAACACTCGGTGTTGCAGAGCCTAATACAAGGGGACAGTTGTGAAGCCTTGAAAGAAAGTGTGCAATATCCCTTGCGTGGTAGCGTGGCGAGGATTCTGATTTATAGGATTGTTCGTGCTCCTCGTCAATTATTATTACCCCGATATTCTCGCACGGGGCAAAAATTGCACTTCGTGCACCGATAATAACACGTGCATCCTTGCGTTTAATTCTTCGCCATTCATCAAGCCTCTCGCCGAGGGAAAGGGCACTGTGAATTACAGCGACACTGTCACCAAAACGGTCGAAAAAGCGCCGTGTCATCTGAGGGGTAAGGGAAATTTCAGGAACGAGAATTATTGCTTGCTTACCTTTTTTTAAAGCATCTGAAACAATGCTCATATAAACCTCGGTTTTACCGCTCCCTGTGATGCCGTGCAGAAGGAAGGTTTTTGCGCCTGCACCGATAACAGTGTCGGATGCCTTTTTCTGCGCAGGTGAAAGAACGAGAGGGGGAAGAGCTGCCTGCATTTTCCCTTCAAGCGGGTTTCGAAGGATTTCTACCTCTTCATAGTCTATAAGTCCCTTGACAAAAAGTGCCTCAACTGCATTTCGGGTAGCGCCTGACGTAGCAATTATGTCAGGAATGCTAAGACGTGAAACCTCACTTAAAGCCTTAAGCACTGCCGCCTGCTTGGGCGCCTTTTTCTCAAACTGTGCTATATGCACCCCAATTTCGTCTTCTCCACAGTAAAAAGCGACACGCACGGTTTTTTCGTTTGCCCTGCGTTTATCACGAAAGCTTTTCTCGCAAATCTCTTTTTTTATAAGAGTATTTACGCTGCTGCGTGCGTTTTTGCCGAGCACATTTTTTATATGTGCCATCTCGGCAGAGCCTTCACACTCCAGGAGAAGCTTTATAAGCTGCTCCTGACGGGGCGTTTTTGCAAAATTGATATTTTCGTAATATTTGTGGGAAAGGGAAATCCACTCCTCAAACTTCGCATCTGTTCCGGGGGGGAGCATCAGCGCCGCCGCCTCGGAAAATGTACAAAAATACCTCTCCCGCATATGAAAGCATAAATCAATACTGCTTTTTGAAAGAACGGGAAATTCGTCTGTAACAGAGCGGATTTCTTTTAAGGCATTAAAGCCGCTTTCTTCCTTTAAAAGAGTAACATATGCCTCTTTGGGCAGATTTGCGCTGCCAAAAGGAACCTTGACCCTGCTCCCTGTAGAGATTTTATCCTCCAACTCCTTGGGAACAAGGTAGTCAAAGCTTTTATCAATATTCAGGTTTGTGGTATTTACATAAACCTGAGCAATCATAGCTTATTCCTCTTCAGAAGTGATTTCTTCCGCAGCATTTTGCGCATTAGCGGTAAATTCTGCAACAGCATCGGAAAATCTTTCCTCACGGCTTCCTTTCACGCATTTAATTTTACCGTCGGAAATCTCCTTTATAGCACGGGAAACCGTCTTATCATTGCTTGCATCGCAAACAAGCTGACGTGCCCTCTTTGCAGTAGCAACTACGAGTGAGTAACGTGAATCAAAGCCCTCCATAAGCTTTGCAATTTCAGGATATAACATATTATCAAACCTCTCTTTTAATATTAGTCTATATATTCGTTTTTTAAATCAGCATAGTTACGTGACATAGAGCATTTTTCCGCATTTATTATGTCGCCAAGTGTATTTGCCGCATTTTCCACAGTGTCATTTACAAGTACGTAATTGTACTTTTCTATGAACCTAAATTCTGCCTTTGCACGCTCAAGTCTTTCCTTTATAACGGCATCAGTTTCAGTATTTCTTCCTCTGAGCCTTTCTTCAAGCACCTCTATTGATGGCGGAAGAACAAATATGAAAACACCCTCGGGATAGCGAGAGCGCACCTGCATAGCGCCCTGCACCTCTATTTCAAGGATAACATCCCGTCCACTTTCAAGCATTTCCATAACGGTGTCCTTGGGCGTGCCGTAATAATTTCCGCAGAAAACTGCATGCTCCAAAAATCCGTCGTTATCAATTTTTTGTCTGAATTCATCCTCTGATAAGAAGAAGTAGTTAACGCCGTCCTTTTCACCCTCACGAGCCTTGCGTGTGGTTGCAGACACGGAAAGAGCGCATTCGGGATGGTTTTTTACGTATTCATTGCAAACTGTACCCTTACCAACGCCTGACGGTCCTGAAACTACAAGGAGCAATCCTTTCTTATTCATCTTGGTCAATCCTTTCTTCATAAGGCGGCAGGCCTTCGTGGCCGCCGCTTTGCCTTTGCACAATTGCTTCAGGTGGGAGCGCCGATAAAATTATATGCTCACTATCCGTTACAATCACGCTTTTCGTTTTTCTGCCGTATGTAGCATCAATCAGCATTCCTTTTTCACGTGCCTCCTGAATAAGTCTTTTGACGGGGGCACTTTCGGGCAGGACTATGCTGACAATGCGTATGTCGGACACTAAATTCCCAAAGCCGATATTTATTAGCTTCATAATTATATCAAGTCCTTTATTCTACGTTTTGTATCTGTTCTCTGAGTTTTTCTATTTCAGCCTTTACGTCAATAACAATTTTTGCAATATCAAGGTCGTTTGACTTTGAGCCGATTGTATTTATTTCACGGTTCATTTCCTGAATTAAAAAGTCGATCTTTCTTCCCACGCAGCCGCCGTCCTGGAGCATTTTTAAAAACTGTGCAATGTGGCTTTTAAGTCTTACCGTTTCCTCGTTTACATTTACCTTGTCGGCAAAAATGGCAACCTCTGTTAAAAGACGTGTTTCGTCATACGTTGCACTGCCTAAGATGTCACGCATTCTTTCCTCAATTCTTGTGCGGTATTCACTGACAATCTGGGGTGAACGCTTTTCAATCTCCTCTGTAGCATTTTTGATGAACTCAAGATGCTCCTTTAAATCAAGGACAAGCTTTTCGCCCTCAGTAATACGCATAGCATCAAATTCCTGGAGTGCCCCCTTAAGTGCCAGAAGAACAGTATCCGTTATAATCTGTGCATCGTCAGGTGTTTTTTCCACAGTAAACACATCGGGAATACGCAAAAAGGTTTCCGCCGTTGCATTGCTTGCCACACCAAGTGACTCTGAAAGTGTTCTGAGGGCATCAAGATAAGCTGCTGCAAGTGCACTGTTAAGGTTTACACTGCATGCTTCATCTGTGTCAGACTCTACATTAACGTATATGTCAACCTTACCACGGTTTATTATTTCGCCTGCGGCTTTGCGCAGCGGGTCCTCCAGAAACGTATAAATTCGTGGCATTTTTACGGAAAAGTCACTGTAACGGGAATTTACCGATTTAATTTCAACGGTGAAGGTCTTTCCGCCGCCCTGTGCACTGCCGCTGCCGTAGCCTGTCATACTCTTAATCATAAAGAAATCTCCGTTCCGCCGCAAAAAGCGGCACTGTATTGGGGAGAAGGTATACCACCCCATAATTATTTTACATTATACCACACAAATAGCTTTTTCGTCAACCACTTAAAAATTTTTTAAGCCTTTATTGGCGTGTCAGGATTTTCTTCCTTTATATATATAAAATTCCTTTTGCAGAAAAAAATACTAATTTCGCAAAAAAATATGTTGACAATAAAAAACGAATGTGTTATAGTTATTGTACCTCGCCAAGAAGGCTTTTTTTACGTGCGTAAAAAATTGAGGGAAATATTCATTGGAGGCGCAATTATGAGAGTTAAAATAACTTTGGCATGCACAGAGTGTAAGCAGCGTAACTACAATACTGTAAAGAACAAGAAAAACAATCCCGACAGACTCGAGATGAATAAGTATTGTCCTTTCTGCCGCAAGCACACACTGCATAAAGAATCTAAATAATAGAGGGTGAACTTAATGGGAGAAACTGTTAAAAAGGACGGCATTTTCCGTCGTATTCTTAAATCCATAAAGGCTACAAAGTCCGAATTTAAGAAGGTTGTATGGCCTACAAAGAAACAGCTCATTAACAACACATTGATTGTTATCGCTGCTCTTGTTATTATAGGTCTTATAATATTCGGTCTTGATACGCTCTTCATTTCTTTGAGTAAGGTTGTTCTCGGTTAATTAAAAAAGAGGGAGGATGGGCGCTTGCCTGATGTATTATGAGTGCTGAATTTAAATGGTATGTTGCTCATACTTATTCGGGATATGAAAACAAGGTAAAAGACAGCATTGAAAAAACGGTTGAAAACCGCGGTCTTGGTGACCTTATCGGCGAGGTGTGCATCCCCGTCGAAGAGGCGGTTGAGGAAAACGACAAGGGCGAAAAGAAAACCGTTACAAGAAAGATTTACCCCGGATACGTATTTATAAAGATGCAAATGACCGACGAAAGTTGGTATGTTGTCCGCAATACCCGTGGATGTACGGGCTTTGTAGGACCCGGAAGCAAGCCTGTTCCGCTTTCCGAGGCGGAGGTTATGAATCTTGGTGTTGAAAAGACACAGGTTGACCTCGGTGTTGATGTCGGCGATACTGTAAGAATTACAGACGGCAGTATGGAAGGCTTTATGGGTGAGGTTCTTGAAATTAACCATGAAAAACGCAAAGTAAGCGTTATGGTTACTATGTTCGGCGGCAGAGAAATGCAGGTAGAGTTTGAGTTCTACCAGATTGAACCGCTCGAATAATTAAATTAGTTAATAAGTCCTTTTGGACTTGTTATACAGATGGGAGGACCTTTTATAGGTCCGCTAATACCACATTTTTTCTCTAAGGAGGTGCAAACCATGGCTCAGAAAATCGCAGGTTATATCAAATTACAAATCCCCGCAGGTAAGGCTACTCCGGCTCCTCCGGTAGGTCCGGCTCTCGGTCAGCACGGTGTTAACATTGTGCAGTTCACAAAGGAATTCAACGAGAGAACAGCTAAAGACGCAGGTTTAATTATCCCTGTTGTTATTACCGTATATGCGGACAGGTCTTTCAGCTTCATCACAAAGACACCGCCGGCTGCAGTGCTTATTAAGAAAGCTTGCAAAATCGACAGCGGTAGTGGTGTTCCGAACAAGACAAAGGTTGCTCAGCTTTCAAAGGCAGATCTTCAGCAGATCGCAGAAACTAAAATGCCCGATCTCAACGCAGCAAGCCTTGAGGCAGCTATGAGCATGATCGCCGGTACGGCAAGAAGCATGGGCGTAACGGTCGAGGAATAATTAAAGAGAATGTGGGAGGGATAAAATCCCGATGAACCACAAGGAGGTAACAGTATGAAACATGGTAAGAAATATTTAGCCGGTGCAAATCTTCTTGAAACCGGTAAGCAGTATGATCCTGCAGAAGCTCTTGACCTTGTTGTAAAGACTGCAAGTGCGAAGTTCGATGAAACAATCGAATTCCACGCAAAGCTTGGTGTTGACTCCCGTCACGCTGACCAGCAGGTAAGAGGTGCTGTTGTTCTTCCCCACGGTACAGGCAAGAAGGTTAAAGTTCTTGTTTTTGCAAAGGGCGAAAAGGCAACAGAGGCGCAGAATGCAGGTGCCGATTATGTAGGCGCAGAAGAGCTTGTTGAAAAAATCCAGAAGGAAAACTGGCTCGACTTTGATATCGTAGTAGCTACTCCCGATATGATGGGTGTTATAGGCCGTATCGCAAGAATACTTGGACCTAAGGGCCTTATGCCCAACCCCAAGGCAGGTACAGTTAGCATGGATGTTGCAAAGGCTGTAAACGATGTAAAAGCAGGTAAGATTGAGTACCGTCTTGATAAGACAAACATCATCCACTGCCCCATCGGTAAGGCTTCCTTCGGTCCTGAGAAGCTTAAGGAGAACTTTGATGTTCTTATGGCAGCTATCCTCAAGGCGAAGCCCGCAACAGCTAAGGGTCAGTACCGTAAGAGTGTTGCAGTAGCAAGGGGGGGGGGGGGGGGGGGGAAAA